>JAAYTP010000106.1 GCA_012518025.1 Clostridiaceae bacterium | reverse complement strand
GCCGAAGCCAACGAAGGAGCTATAAAGCTGGCTCGGCTCTATTACAGGAAAAAGGGGCTTCCTGAAAAGTTTGAGATCATCACCCTGGAGAAATCATTCCATGGAAGAACCCTTGCAACCCTTGCGGCTACAGGGCAGGAGAAGTACCAGAAGAAATACTCCCCTCTTACACCCAAGTTCCTCAGCGTTCCCATAAATGATCTTGATGCCCTTGAAAAAGCCATAACTCCATACACCTGCGCGGTCATGCTCGAACCCATACAGGGGGAAAGCGGTGTTAACCCCACCACATACGACTACATGCACGGGGTTCGGGAATTATGCAACCAGAAGGATGTCCTTCTGATCTTCGATGAAGTACAATGCGGTCTGGGCAGAACCGGCAAGCTGTTTGGTTACCAGCATTATGGCGTTGAGCCCGATATCTTCACCCTTGCAAAGGCCCTGGCCGGTGGATTCCCCATCGGTGCACTGTGTGCCAAGGATTTCGTAGCCAGCGCTTTTGAGCCCGGTGATCACGGGTCCACCTTCGGTGGAAATCCTTTGGCCTGCCGGGCAGGTTATGCCGTTCTCTCCACAATTCTCAACGAAAAACTCTGCGAAAATTCTGAGAGTATGGGACAGTACTTTATGGATTCCCTCAACGGGCTGAAAAAGGAAAACTCCATGATTCTCGAGGTTCGTGGAAAGGGACTGATGATTGGTGTAGAGCTGTCAAAGCCGGTGGCTAAAACCGTAAACGCAAAATGCCTGGAACAGGGTTTTCTGGTAGGCAGTGTGGGAGAGAGCATTATCCGACTGCTTCCTCCGCTGATCATTGCAAAACAGGATATTGACGCATTCATACCTGTTTTCAGGGACATACTGGCTCAGGAAGAGCTTCATTCCTAATTTATACCAGAATGCTGACAGATTGTGTGAAAACATGGGCAGCATATGGATTTTGAAGGGATTCCGTAAAGCCCGTTCGCTGTGCTGCCCGTCTGCGAAACATCGGTATGTCATCGCGAGCGGAACAGAGTGGAGCGCGGCGATCTCGGAGATTGCTTCGTCGCGTTGCTCCTCGCAATGACAGGGGAGATGGCTCCTCGCAATGACAGGGGAGATGGCTCCTCGCAATGACAGGGAAGGTGACTCCTCTCAATGACGGGGGAGACGGCTCCTCGCAGTGACATACTAGAAGTGAGAGAGGCAGCCGCCCCTATCTCATTCTCACAGAGAGTTTTAAGCGCCTTATCACAATGCGACCTTGTTTTACGGGATCCCTGAAAACATTTGAACAATAGTTTTTCATATGTACATGATAGTTTTCATACAGTCTGCCTAAAAGCCGGGATCTTAATACAGCCTGGCTTTTTTTTGCAACAATTGGGCTTCTGGCGCATACAATTGAATACAGAGACTACTTGACAGGTGAATGCCAATGCCCAATGGAAACTATAGCTTGTTCGACAAAATCGATGGAAGAATCGCAAGAAAAAAGCTTGAGAAGGTACTGGAGATGCTTCGGACAGAGAGTCCACAAGAGTTAAGGAGAAAGATAGGAAATATCGACAGGGATGAAATCCTTGCTAAGATGAACGAATACAATCCGGCCAGGCTGAGACAAATGGGCATCAATGTGGATGAGCTAAAAGGAACCATTACTGAAAGGGATCTGCAAAAGCTGATCCAGGTGCTGGGTCCGGACGGGGCGGTCATTGCCCAGCGAATCAGGCAGATGCTGAGATAGCTGTGGGAGGCGATATTCATGGCAGATGATCTGGACAAGGCAATCAGGCAGATCGCCCAGATGTTTGGCGCTTCGCAGAGTTCTTCAGATCCCGCTGATGACATACCGGAAAGCGCTGAACCCCGGCAAACGGGTTCGGGCTCTTCTTTGATGCAAAATTATAATACTGATGTCATGCGGGATAACCTCGGCATCCTGTCCAAGGCACGGGAAATGATCGATTCATTCAATCATGTATCGGATTCAAGAATAAATCTGCTCAATTCCATACAACCGTTCCTTAGCCCGGCAAGACAATCCAGTTGCGCATCATGCATACAACTACTGAAAATAGTTGCTGTCATCAGTGCAATCACTCCGGGGAATCAATCTGGACCGAGGGGTGAGTGAAGAGTGGAGATGAAAGGTTTAAAAGCCATCCCTTTCCCCGACACACCCGAGAATGTCCCAAAACACAGAATAGCAGATTTTCGTGGGCACTCATCCGTGCCTTCATTTTTAAGAAACCTTAAACTAGATGATATCATACTCCTGGTTGTTATTGTTCTGCTGCTGACCGACGACCATTGCGACGACAAGCTGCTGATCGGTATTTTGATACTTATTTTCTTAAGCGGCCTTGACTTGAATCTCTTTGGCCACTGATGGACCCATGCATATTTTTTTATCTTTTGCAGATCCTTTGAACATGAATACTTGATTTGGGAGGTACTCATGAAAAAGCAAGGGGTCTACGCATGGGTCTGTTTTGTTTTCTTCATAGTCCTTGTTGTTGGACTAGCCGGCTCAGCCCGAACCATGGAGATTCGGGAATACAACAGAGCTGTCCTGTCCTATTATGGCTCCAGCGGGCAGGAAGTCATACAGATCCAGAGGAAGTTGAAAAATTGGGGGTATTATAACGGAGCAATTGACGGTAAGTATGGTTACCAAACCTACAGAGCCGTACGCTGGTTCCAGTCTAAAAATGGTCTGAAGGTAGATGGAATTGCCGGAAAACAAACGCTGGCAGCTATGGGAATCTTCCCTGCCGCCAGCACGCCTGCTGATAAGAACCTGGACCTTCTGGCTCACATCATCCATGGAGAAGCCCGGGGAGAACCTTATGAGGGGATGGTGGCTGTTGGAGCGGTTGTTTTGAACAGGGTTAAGGATAGTCGTTTCCCCAACAGTATTCCTGGTGTCATATACCAGCCCGGGGCCTTTGACGCCGTTGCCGACGGGCAGATAAATCTGGAACCCAGTTCCACAGCAATAAGGGCGGCAAGGGATGCCCTGAACGGCTGGGATCCCACCTATGGATGCATCTACTACTACAATCCGGTCACAGCGACCAGTAAATGGATCTGGAGCAGACCTATTGTCACCAAGATTGGAAGGCACAATTTCGCAAAATAAGAAATGAACACCGACGCTTTACTTTGATCCTTTCTGCAGCGGGCTGTCACCCACTTCCACCACCCGGCTGACAGGATCATACCTGTCGGTATAAAGAGTTCCCCTATCGTTGCCTATCACCCGTTCCACATGGATGGTAAAACCTTCCCGACCTTCTGTTACAATTCGGGTTTCGCCTTTTTTGAGGTCGCTGTTCACCGAGTAGATAACGGGAGGCTCCACAACGTCCTTTTTATGCGCTACAAGAACCCCGCTGGGTATGTTCTCAGGTGAAATCACATAGCAATGAAGGGACTTATCCCTTATCTCGCAAAGAAGCATGAGGGTTTGTCCAGTGGAGTTTTCAAGAACCAAGTCTCCGTTCTCTCCGCTTATTACCGCCTCCAGGCCGGGCTCTGAGTAGGGGAGAACCATTTCAGAAGGCCTCCTGTTAACTGGTGTTATGCCCTCTATGGGTAGAAAAGCCTGATAGACAGCAGTTGCTGTCCGGTTTACCAGATCCTGCCTGCCTTCCAGAGTCAACCCGCTCAGATCAAGCATTTTAGACAGCTGCACCATCTCTCCCGAAGGAATAATACTGCCGTTGAGCCCCTCCAGGATTCCTTCCTCCTCATTTCTGTCTGTCTCGGCGAGTCTTATATGGGCGCTGGAAACAATAAACTTGAATGCTTCCTTATCCTCGCCGTTGTCAGAGGAGAAAGCAACAAAAATCTCAGGATCATCCTGTTCAATAACCAATGCTTCCTGGCTGAGGGAGTGAATATGGGCGGTTATTCTTCTTTCCAGAGCAGTGTAGTCAGCTCTGATGCCGCTGATTTCCGGAGTGTACACCAATCTGCCATTCTCAATCCTGTAGGAATCGCTAACAGGCTCTCTGCCATATTGGCTAAAGATATTCTCAATCTCGGCTGAAAGTTTGCCTGTGTTGAAAACCACAACAGGCTCATGGACAGTACGCGCATTTTCGCCCACAACGAGGTGGTTTATGGAATTGCCCGACAACTCGTTGAAAATTTTGTCCAGGGTCTCATCCACGTCCATACGCCCATCGATCTGATCATAGGAAATTGTATAGCGATCATGATTGACGGCTATCTCCACCCTTCCCTTGCGCATGAGAAGATCATTATAATCATTAAGGACGACACTGGCTTCCTGAAAATCCAAACCGCCAATATTGATATCATTGATATATGTAGCCGCCGGCAACCTCTCAATCTGATACCCCGACAAAGCAAAAATCCCTATGCATGATCCCAGGAATGCCTGAATCAGAACAAAAAGAATCCATGCAGGTTTTCTTCTTTGTTTTAGCATTAGTATCACTCCATCCAAGATTCTGGAATCTGTTCCCCACGCCCTCGCAGGGAACACCCATCAAATCCAAAAAAACCGGGTCAGGCAACCCTGACCCGGTTCGATGTGTTATCCTTCGTAATTCATAACCAACTCAATCAGTTTCCCTTCGCGCTTCACCGTATCTATCATGCTCTCGGTTATGATCTCACCGGCTTCCGCGATGATGCCTCCCGAACTGCTGTAAATGGTTTTTGAAACCTTCTTCCCCAGTAAATACTGCTTCTGTCTGTATTCGAAAAGCTCTGCAGCGGTCATTTCGGATTCATTTGGCTGAGCCTCGGCCTCAATTGTTTCGGAGGCTTCCGGTTCGGTTTGGCTTGGGTAGGGCTGATCATTGTCATTATCCAGCCGGAACAGATCATCCTGGTGTTCCTCAACAGGAATCTCCGAAATAGGAGGGCTGCTTACCTCAGGCTCAAGGATTTCTACATGGGCATCATCATTTTGGAAAAAACCCATGCCTTCCGTCTCCTCGGGTTTGGGTTCCAGCGGGCCTATACTGCTTTCCTGCTGGTCAGCCAGGGAGTTGATATCACCTGGAGCTTCCAACAGCATTTCTGTTACATCTTCATTAACAACCAGAAGGTTTTTACCGAATGTAATGATACTGCTTCTGGGGATGATACCGCTCTTTAGATCGGGTTTTCCCGGGATAAAATCTACACCGATGATTGCGTAGCTTTCATCATCCTCATTGATATAAATATCTCCGGCTTCGCCCAAAAGGCTTCCCTTCTTCGTAAGAACCCTTGTTCCACTCACTGTGATATTTTTTTGGAGCAGTTCAATAGCTGCAGGAATCTTAACAATATCGCTGATGTCGTCAGGCTCTTGAATGGTCAGTGCATACTCACCGATGCCAAGAACCCTTCCGGCAGGAATAACACCTCCCGCCAGAGACCTCACTCCGCTGTCGATAACAAAGAAATCCACAGTTCCCTTAGCGGCATTGATGATGACATTTTTTACCATGCCAATCTCATTTCCGTCTGAAATACTGATGACGGGTAGTCCAACGATTTGCTGAGTGGTTTTCATCCCCAGCTACCCCCTAACGCGGTTATATACAATTTATTGCTATCCCGTTCCTGGTGCAGGAACAGATAAGACATTATTATAATAACAATAATAACCGGCGAGTTCAATGAAAAAATATATATTTATCAAATATTGTTCAAGATTTCGGTTTTAATTCCAGAATCCAGCATTTCCCCCTGCTTTGAATCCAGAACTTCCTGAATGATGCGAGTATTTTTCATAATCTTCGCCAAACCGCATAAATCTATAACAACCCAGGTCAAAAGTTCCTTTTCCTGTATATGTTCCAGGGCTCTGCGGTAGCAAGAAACCGCTTCGGGATAATCGCCGCGAATCTTATAGTCCAGAGCGGCATTCAGCAAATCATTGACATTATCCTGCACGATGAGGTATTCATCATCTCCAATTTTATCAATATTTTGCACCGTGTCAACCTTTTTCGCTACGATTTCAGCTGCTTCAGACAGTATTTGTTGATCCTCATAAGAGGGCTCAGGCTGCGTCCACTGGCTCTCATAGGGCACTACGGGCTGCATCTGCTGGCTCTCATAGAGCGTTTCAGACTGAACCAGCGGCTCCTCCTGAGGTGTTTCAGCCACCATTTGCTGATCCGCACAAGGCAATTCAGACAGCTCTTCCATCCCCTCATGGGATGCTGCCGACTCTGCACTGGCATCCTCGGCGGATCCCAGGTATCCTGAGGCTTTTTCCTCTTCTTTCGTCTTATTTGTTACGATGATATGGGCCAGATACAGAACAACAGCTGCCGCAAATGCAAGAGATGCGAAGGCTGTCACCAATGAAACCGTAACTGAGAGTCCGGCACGGTGGTAAAACAGCCTTGCCGCGACAGGCACCAGCAATGAGATAAGGATGGCAGTGGCTGTGCCGTATAATAGAGCCCGGATGGTGGTTCTATCTGTTTGACCCTTCCATTTGAGGAAGAGCCAGGCCACCAATCCTGTAATCAGTATGGCAGGTACAGCATAGAAGCTGTATTCCAAATACATATCAACACACTCCATCTTTTGTAGAATAATGCCCGTACAACAGCACCACTTCTATTTATATCGGTTTATTAAACCGTAATATTAACTGCTGATGGGCAAGTAAACAGCCAAAAACTCAGGTGACAGGCCTATTCTGCGAAATAATCATCTATCCCCTTCTTGAGGGCCTTCGCGATTTTTTCCTGATAATCAACTGTCCTGAGGAGCGCCTCCTCCTGAGAATTTGATAAGAAGCCGCATTCCACAAGAGTTGTGGGTACCACCAAATCCCTGAGGATGACGATACGTTTCTGCTGTACAAGTGCCTTTCTGTTATTGGAAGGATCCACATTCTCTCTGAGAGCATCCTGCACGCACACTGCCAGGCGTTCGCTTTCTGCCGATCCGGGCGGATAAAATGCTTGCGCACCGTAGTATTTCGGATCTTCAAACTTGTTGAGGTGAATGCTGACAACAATATCAGCACCTGAGCTGTCTATGAGTTTTCTTCTGCCTGTCAGATCCTGCCTTCTTTTTTCTGTGATGTTCTTTGTTCCAGGCTTGTAGTTGAGGACATCCTCCTGACGTGTCATAATGACGCGGTAATCATCCTCTTCAAGGAGTTCTCTAAGTAGTTGAGCTATCCTCAAGTTGATGTCCTTTTCGGCAATTCCGGAATAATTACTGACCGCACCCGGATCCTCGCCCCCATGCCCCGGATCAAGAATCACTGTGGCCTTGTATTGTCTATTTGCCGCCAGTACCATCGGGTCACTTGATCCATCCAGACTGAATACAGCGATGGAAAGGAACAGTATGAGCAGTATCAGCACTGCATTTCTTCGCTTGATCAGTAATATCATCCATATCCCGTCCCTGTCTTGTTATTCGTATTTAACATATTCAGGGACAGGTTGGCCATATCACAAAAATGTGTATGTTCGTCCTATGCTTTTTTATCCCTTTTTGTGCCCAGGGTCTTTTTCAGCCAGGTGGTAAGGTAAAACTTATTATATCCCGCAAAATACCCTAAAAAGGCCATGACGATGATGGTGACAAGGGATGCAAAATAGTGATAGATCTCATTCCCAAGGAGTCTGGCCAGCCAGTACAGCGGCCCGGACACCAACTGGAATATGCGCCTTTTAAGGATCTCAAAGGGCTCATCGATCCTGATGGCAAGAGCGATCAGCTGTATGATCAGTATGGGAATAACCCCGATGGTGCCATAGAGCAGCCCCTTGAATTTAGAGGGATTGATATTATACTGAGGCCTGCTTTCTTTTACACCCAAGCTGCGCATCTCGTTATAGACCCCATAAAAAAGTATCAGAAATGTGAAAAAGGAAAGCCAGGGCATAGCTTTCGGAGTATTTTCCCGTGCCAATCCAAAAACGCTCGCAGAAAACACACAGATAAGAATGAATGCCGTAATATAGCTGGCTGTTACCTTAAGTGACCTTTTTACAATTGAAGAAAACTTATTATCCATCTCTCGCCTCTCGTATATTTATATGGATATGTTCCCAGAACAAACATGTCAGAAGATACTCCATTTGTACAGAGCATCAGGCTTAATCAGAACACCTGATGCTATTCTTCGGTTATACCCAGATCTTCAGCTTCAGCCTGCTGGTTGGCCGCCTTCAGCATGGAAAACAGTGTTTTCAGGATGGCTCCTGTGCCTAAAAGCCAGATAGCTGCATTCAAAAGAAAACCTAAGGCATTAACCCCAGGAATGCCTCCAAGCAAACTAAAAACAAGCTTGGCAGCATTGATGACTATCAGACCTGATGCAAGCTTTGCCGGAATGCTGTCGGTTCTGCCTGCAATCATATCGCCCAGCCATAACGAGACAGGGATGTCTGCGAACACAACAGTTACCAGACCGAAGAAAATGAAAACAAGACTGGTGAATCCAAGAATTGATAAATCAAGGATTGTCATAACCAGAAGAACAATAATCAACAGCAAAAGCAAGCCGCCAACAAAGGTTCCCAATGTGGCAATGCCAATCCCGGCGGCTGCAACAGGTTTTTGAGATATGAATTTTCCCGACTGGACGAAGAATCTGGGGAAAAGCTTGAACAGAAGAAGTGCAAACAAGTAGTAGACCACCAGTGTTATGATCCTCTTAATGATGCTCATCACGTCGAACCTTCGACCCTGTTCAGGAGCCGGGCTGGTTTTTATAAACTCATAGTCCTGCACCTGAGCATAACTTGGCAGATGGAATTCGCTTTTACCCTTATAGGTCAGCTTTCCGTTTATCACTGTCCCGGGAAGGATGTTGAAACTTCCCTGCTCGGCTAAGTCGTGAATATTCACATCACCATTGTAGACACCAGCAAGGGTAATATCGGTGCCATAGATATGTGTATCCCCTTCCACAGTCCCAAGACTTTTTACTGTATTTCCGAACAAGTAGGCATTTCTGATCACAGAAGAGGTATTATCCAGTATGCAGCTGGAGCCCATCAGCATTGCATTTCTGGAAATACGGGAGGATACGCTTATGTTGGTGCCCGCAAGTCTAATGCTGCCACCTACTTCACCGCCAATATAGATATCGGGGGCAAAGGCTATGATATCACCTTCAACCGAACCTCTCACGGTCAGCCGTTGCGATACCGACAGGAGATCCCCTTTAATCGTTCCGTCATTGGTAACCGAATAACCTTCTACAATAAAATCATTTTCATGGATTTCTCCGGTATTGACTGCAGGATTGTCGTCTGCAGCCAGGACGATAACCGACCCTGTCAGCAGAAGGATTATAAGAAATACGACCACCATACGAGAATGCTTTCTCTTCATTTTATCGTCCTCCAATATGCTTGGCTAATACCCTTTTTCCTCAATTGCCTTGAGATTAATACGATGATACCTGCAAACAGTGAAAACCCCACCATCATCAGGATTCCACCCAGATACTGAGTGTTGAAGAGAACATTGGAAACAGCTGCCACGGACTGGCATACCTTGTAGAAAACCGTCAGTGTGCGGGCGGCTTTGTCAATAAGGATCACGGGACCGGACATATAGAGTTTGTACAGGAGATAAGCCAGTAATCCTGCAAGCAGTGCTGCGGGCAGAACAACGTAAGGAAGGATAGCGGCTGTCTCTTTTCGCCGGGCATCACAGATCCTCTCCATCACTTTTCGTTCAGTGGATTCGGGTGCAACAGGCCTTGATCGCTCCAGTTCCTGCACAACGGTGTGAAGGGAAGCTTCCTGTCTTCGGCATTCGGGGCATATCCTCAGATGATTCTCCAAGATCATCGAATCCCGTCCCTGAATCTCGCCGTCCATCCGGCTCATCATCAGCTCCCATGCTTTTTCACAGCCCACGAAGCCTCCTCCTCTCCGACCCCATTTCCATAATATGCTCTAAGTTTTTCACACAGCATTTTTCTTGCCCGGTACAGCCGATTTTTAACAATGCTTAGCGGATATCCAGTTATCTGACATATTTCATCATAGGACAGGGACTGCTGATGAAACAGGGTAACCACCAGTCTGTACATCTCCGGCAGGGATTCAACGGCACTTCTTACCCTGTCCTGTTCTTCCTTCATAAGGATCTCTTCCTCGGGAAGCCCGCTGCCTGTTGGTATGCGTTGGACGGCTTCCTCATCCCATGCCACAGGTGCCGAACGCATATGTTTTTGATTTACATTGATGCTGTGATTGACGGTAATTCTGGCAACCCATGTCTTAAAGCTGTATTCCGGATTATAGCGCCCAAGGTTTGCCCAGACCTTCAGAAAGACCTCCTGGGTAACATCGGCCGCCTCATCCTTGTTATGTAAAATACTCAGTGCGATACCATAAACAAGGTTCTTATACCTGGCTACAAGAGGTTCGAATGCCTCTCTCTCACCCGCCAGACATTTACGTATCAGGACAATATCGTCCATGTTGAACCTCCCGTTACATCTATCCTATACAGGAATCAGATGTAAAAGTCTGATGGATCGGCTCAAATACCAAACAGGCTGACCTGTTCATTCTCCTTATCCTCATCCCGCAGGTAGTATCCGATGGCAGGCACCTTGGCTCTGTAATACTCAGGATCTTTAAGATCCAGCTCACTCAGCGGCTTGAACCCCACGAGAGTGCTGCCTTTTTTGGATCTGAGAACCTGCACTCCCTGGGAATCCCTTGTGGCCTTAGGGTTGATCCCGGATGTATTGAATACAAGGAGCTTATCAATACTGCTCAGGGCTGCAAAATCCTGATCCTCGGCTATATAATGCATGGACACCAGCATTGAGATCTGGCTGTAGGCCTTGGTCAGTTTTTTACGGTTCAGTTTGGTAGCATAGCTTGCCAGTGGTATTTTGGCCACCTTTCCGTTCTCAAAAGCGAAGAGCATATGGCCGGCAAAATCATCGGTGGCATGCATGTAGATGATTCTTTCATCTGATTCCATATCTAATATATTGGGCAGATAATCGCCCAGCATACTTGCTTTGCTGTCCGGAAGTTCATGAACCTTCATCTTATACACTACAGCCTTGTTTGAGAACAGAAGCAGTTCAGCCTTGTTGCGGGTCTCAAATTCCATCATGATGGCATCCTCTTCCTTCAGCTTTTGTTCGCCGGAGGAACGCAGGGACACCAGTGGTATTTTCTTAATATAACCTTCCCTGGTTAAGAATAGCCGTACATTATAGTCTTCAATGAGCTTTTCTTCGGTAATGTGCTCAACTTCATCCTCATCTATGATTTTGCTTCTCCTGTCCACACCGTAGGTCTTTGAGATATCGCTCAGCTCCTCGCAGATAATCGCAAGAACCCGTTCATCACGGGCAACGATATTCTTTAAGTCCTCAATCTCCTTTTTTAATTTTTCAATATCTGAGGTCTGCCTGAGGATGTACTCCCTGTTGAGGTTTCTCAATTTGATCTCAGCTATGAATTCAGCCTGATCCTTGTCGATATTAAATCCCTTCATAAGGTTGGGGATTACCTGAGCATCCTTTTCAGAATTGCGGATTATAGCTATTGCCTTGTCAATATCGAGCAGAATTTTTGAAAGGCCGGTCAACAGGTGGAGCCGCTGGCTCTTCCTTCCGATATCAAACTGGGACCTTCGCCTTATGCAGTTCATCCTGAACTGGATCCAATGGTCCAATATCTCATAAACGCCAAGCACCATTGGCTTCTGATCAACTAATATGTTGAAATTGCAACTGAAACTGTCCTGCAATGTGGTCAGCCTGAAAAGCTTGTTCATGATCTCATCAGGGTCGGCATTGCGTTTAATATCGATGGCTATGGTCAGGCCGTCCAGATCGGTCTCATCGCGGACATCGGTTATATCCTTGATCTTACCGCTTTTAATTATGCCGGCTATGCTTTCTATGATGGATTCGGATGTTGTGGTGTAGGGTATCTCATAGACTTCAATGCAGCTGTTTTTCCTGTCGTAACGGTAGCGGGCTCGGATCTTGAAAGACCCCCTTCCCGTTTTGTATATCTTCGATAGTTCTTCAGGGTTCACAAGTATCTGACCGCCGGTGGAAAAATCAGGTGCCTTGAGATAATCCAAAAGATCTACATGATCATTCTGTATATAGGCAATGGTGGCTTCGCACACCTCCCGCAGGTTGAAGCTGCATATATTGCTGGCCATCCCGACAGCAATACCTTGGTTGGGATTTACCAGGATGTTGGGAAATGCTGCTGGCAGCAGAACGGGTTCCTTCATGGTGCCGTCGTAATTATCGGTAAAATCAACGGTCTCCTTGTCGATATCCCTGAAAAGAGTCTCGGATATGTCCGCAAGTTTAGCCTCGGTGTACCGAGGCGCGGCAAACTTCATATCACGGGAATAACAACGTCCGAAATTGCCCTTCGATTCTATGAGGGGATGTAAAAGCGCCATATTCCCCGTGGTCAGACGCACCATTGTTTCATAGATGGCCATATCCCCATGAGGGTTCAGTTTCATTGTCTGCCCCACCACGTTGGCAGATTTGGTCTTGTTGCCCTTCAGCAGACCCATCTTGTACATGGTGTATAAAAGTTTCCTGTGGGACGGCTTTAAACCGTCAATCTCCGGAATGGCACGGGAAACAATAACACTCATGGCATAGGGCATATAATTCTTTTTCAACGTGTGAACGATGGGCTGTTCGGTGTAATTGTTATGCATATCTTTAAGTTCTCCCTCTCTCTCGTTCAAACTTCCAACCTCTTGCCTCTAACATTGCGGGAAGTTATCTCCATCTGCAATTGCAAACGAAGCGACAGCGAAGTGTGGCAATTTCCGACCCCAAAGACCTTCTCAGATTCTCACCTCTAACCTCTCACATCTCGCCTCTAGACTGTCATTGCGAGGAGACTTCCCCCTCTGTCATTGCGAGGAGGCTTTCCCCTCTGTCATTGCGAGGAGACTTCCCCCTCTGTCATTGCGAGGAGACTTCCCCCTCTGTCATTGCGAGGAG
>JAAYTP010000015.1 GCA_012518025.1 Clostridiaceae bacterium | reverse complement strand
TTCTTCCGCCACCGCCATGGGAACGTCCGCTGCTGCTCCTGTGGGTGGAGCTTCTTCCTCCACTGCTGCCCGAACTGCTGCTGATGTCGCGCTTTGTCACAGAAGTTCTTATGTATATATCCCGGTTGTCCCTGAGCCGAACCGATTCACGGTCCAGATAGGTATCCGCAGTAACGGTTTTCTTGCCTTTATTATGAGCAGCCATCACTCCAACCGATATACCGGCAACTAGGACTGAGATGGCAAGATACACGGGAATGTGCTTAACTGATTTTTGGAAGCCGCTCGACAAGTAATATTCCACACGGTCTAAAAAGATATCTGCCGCTTTATAAAAACGGTCATTCTTCAAGTGGCCCTCCATCTTGTCCAGAATATTGTCTATCCTGCTATCGGTAAAAACCCTTATACCCTTTCCGTGGGTGGAGATCCAGGCTATTCTGTGCTCCATGTCGATCAGGAGCAGAACACCATCGTAACCGGATCCGTATCCAAACCCGTTATAGTCGAAAAAATCGTCCGCATATTCCATGGAGGATTTACCGTAGGTATATTCGGTGGTGACCACAGCAACATCCATACGTCTTTCTGCTGCTATTATTTGCGCCTTCTCCATGAGGGAATCCTCTTCCTCAGGGGTAAAAAGATCAGCATAATCATAAACCTTCAACCCGGTATCCAAAACAACCTGACAAAACCCGGGCAGTGCGCTCAAAAGAAAGAAAAGCATGACCATAACCAGGACAAACAGTCTTTTCACAGGATCACCCCCATAACAGTGAAAATTGTGGCAAAGACCGCGGCTGCGATGCCGCCAAACCATGCAGCCACCCTTCCAAAGCTGATGGGAAGGTTCCCCACCACCTTACCTGTTTGTCCGTTCATGGCAAACAGATATTTCTTGTCCCTGTGCTTATAGATCAGCATCCAAACAGGCAAAAGTGTATAATGGATCCTTTTGTCTTTGATGCGGACCTCTTTATGGGTAACCTGGATGGCATCATACCCACTGGCAGTTGACATGAGCTGGGTGATGGTATCGTTTGCAACCCTCTCTTTGACACGGGGCCACACTATATCCTTGTCCACGTCATACTTTTCGGCCAGATATCCCGAAAGATAGGACATGGAGAAATCTACCATCTGGTCATAATCATAGGGTTCTAATAGATCCATCATGTTATCGTCCATTTTTGATGATCCATCAGCCGGAACACCCGAAAAGCGCATGTCGCCATCTCTGTAGATCAGGAAGTGACGGGTTTCGGTGTATTCATAGCTGCCGCTGCGCCATTTCCTGATCTTCTGGGCATTTGCATGAAGGGTTCCGGAAGACAAACAATCATGTAACCAGAAGGGCAGATACATACCCGTAATCTTCTCCATCTGGGGTTTGGACTTGAACTCAGCAGGAACCAGAGGCTTTTTCCTGCACCAGTCCTTAAAGGCCTTCTGGGCGGCCTCTTTGCTGATCTTAAACGGAATTACTCTGGAAGGACGATATTCACCCGACAGTCGGGCAGGTATAATAGTTGGGTTATGGCAGAAAACGCAAAAGGTTGCGGCTGTTGTAGCATCGGTCACAATCTCGGCACCGCAGTCCGGGCACATATATACCCTTGCGTTACGGTTGAATTCTTCGTCAACCTGCTCCTGCTCCGCACCGTCCTCTGGCGTGGCCTCTTCGGGCTCCTCAGCAAATACCTTCTCCTTTTCCTGGGCAAGACGCTTTTCAAGGGTTTCAACGTCGTAGGAGCCCAGGCAGAACTTACAGTCCCAGCTCTGCTTATCCGCATCAAATGACAGAGAAGCACCGCACTGGGGACATTTGTATACCATAACAGACATATAACACACTCACCTTTCGGTATCCGGATCAAACCATGGTCAGCCCATATCCTGTTCGTTGAAAGGATCACCACATTCAGGACAGAACCTGGGAGGGCTGGAGGGGTCGGATGGTGTCCAGCCGCATTTATCACACTTATATGTCCTGGTCACGGATTCAGGCTTCTTGTTGCCGCACTGAGGGCAGAATTTTCCGATATTTGTGGCTCCACATGAGCATTTCCAGGAACCATCGGCTGCCTTGGGTTTTCCGCATTCTATGCAGAATTTTCCGGTGTTGCTCGTTCCGCAGGGGCAGGTCCAGCTCCCTGCCGCTGGTGCCTGTGCCTTCTGGGGTTGTTGCGCTTGCTGGGGCTGCTGCATCTGTTGCTGCATCTGCTGCATCTGATACTGGTTTGTCTGGGAAGCGGCTCCCATGAACGTTCCGGCGGTCTGCATGCCCATACCTATCCCCATAAACCCGGTCATGGCGCCTGAGGGGTTTGATGCTGCATCCTTAAGACCATCTGCAATGGTGGTCTGGACATAACCTTCCCTGATGGTCGGATCCGCCATCATAGCACCCTGACTGCGCATATCGATAAGTTTTCTGGAGTGCTCGTCATAGGAAATGCTGTTAATGCCGACAGAATCAATTACCATGCCCCTCTTGTCTGTCCATGAGTCATCAAGAGCATCGGCCATGTATTGGGCAAGTTCCATGGATCTCGATGTGACATGGGAGATCTGGAAACCGTCTGCCGACATCTTGTTTATGGCCGTCTGAAGCGCCGTGAGGAATTCCGAAAGATAGAGCTTATGTATGTCGGTGATATCCACCCTGTCCTTGTTCTTGGGTATAGCCTCAGCGTAGAACTTTAAAGGATCAACAATGCGGATGGAAAAATATCCGTGGCAGCGAAGGAAGAGTTCAGCATTGTATTTGTTGTCAAAGTAGTTGATCGGATTAACAGTACCGAAGGCAATGTTCTTGATCTCCTGAAGATTGATGAATATAACCTTCTGGGAATAGGGAGTGGTTCCCCCATATTTTACTCTGCTGAATGTTTCCTTTAGCGCCTCACCGAACTGCCCGCTGAAAAGGGATGGTGAGGAAGAATTATCAACCTTGTAATAGCCGGGTTCTGCAGAATAGTCAACTACTCTGCCTCCGTCTGTAAGTATCATGAACTGGTTGGGATACACGTGAATAACTGAGCCCTGGGAAACAACATTGTCGGTTCCCTTGATGTTCCGGTTTCGCTTGTCGTTTCGCACCTTCACACCGGTTGTCATCACGGTGGTGTCGCTCATATCGTTTGCTTCAATTACTTCCAGCCACTGATCGGCAAGGCCTCCTCTTACTGCTTCAAATGCCGCTCTGATAATCCCCATAAGCCCATCTCCTTATCATTATTATCAATATTAACGCTATTGGCGCTGCATGCATCAAAATGACCGGCTGCCTGAACCGGCCTACAATGATGCTGTATTTACAAATACTGTTATCATTCTACTTCAAACTTTTACAAAAAGTCAATGCTGCTTATCATTTTTCCCATGTCTAGAAAATCCGGCGACCATTTACGGATGCCATTTCCAAGAGAAATCAGGATTTTCGCATAAAACAAAAAAGGCTCCGACCGAGCAGAGCCTTTAAATGTTTTCGTATTAATAATCCATTCCCGCTTTCAGGGCTTCCATCTCTTGGGGTATCAGATAATGCTTGCTTTTGGACAACACGCCATACAGAGCCTTTTCAAAGCTCTCCGGCGTGATGATGCCTGTCTCCTTGATAAGCTTTCCGATCAGATAGATATTCGAAAACGCCTTGTTACCAGCATCAGTGGCCATTAGAGTAGCAGGAAGCTCAAAGCTTCGTATGTCATCCCTCACAGGCTTTTTCTGCACCAGGGAGCTATCAGTAATCAGGACTCCATCCTTCTTAAGATAGCTTTCAAACTTCTCCAGGGAAGGATTATTCATCACTATCAACGCGGTGCAGCTGTTAAGTACCGGTGAAGCTATTGGTTCATCCGAGACAACCACCATACAGTTGGCCGTTCCGCCGCGCATTTCGGGGCCATAGGACGGAAGAAAGGAGACTTCCCTGCCATCAAGCATTCCGGCATAGGCAATCAGTCTTCCGGCAGACAGGATGCCCTGGCCGCCAAAACCTGCAATGATCACTTCATGAAGAAACATAAACTACACCTCCAGATCCTTTCCCGCAAACACACCAAGGGGATAGTATTCCATCATTTCATTCTTCACACGGTCAAGGGATTCCAGAGGATCCAGACCCCAGTTGGTGGGACAGGTAGAGAGAAGCTCAACAAGCGAAAATCCCTTTCCTGCCATCTGAACCTTGAAGGCTTTCTTTACGGCTTCCTTCGCCTTCTTGATATTCTTTATATCATGGAGCGATGCCCGCTCAATATATGCCGGACCTTTCAGAGTGGAAAGCATTTCGCAAACCCTGATGGGGTTTCCGTGTTCCTTAGCATCCCTTCCGTAAGGTGTAGTGGTTGTCACCTGATTCAGCAAGGTGGTGGGTGCCATTTGTCCCGATGTCATTCCATATATGGTATTGTTGATAAAAATGACAGTGATGTTCTCCCCTCTTGCTGCAGCATGGACGATCTCCGCCGTACCGATGGCAGCCAGGTCGCCGTCACCTTGATATGTAAATACAATGTTATCAGGCAGGCTCCTTTTCACGCCCGTTGCAACCGCAGGGGCGCGCCCGTGGGCAGCCTGTATCATGTCACAGTTAAAGTAGAAATAATTGTTGTAGGAACATCCCACAGAGGAGACCCCCACAGTCCTTCCCTCTATATCCAGCTCGTCCAGTGCCTCGGCAACCAGCCTGTGGGCAATGCCGTGGGTGCAACCGGGGCAGTAGTGCATGGGTATATCTACTAAAGCATGAGGCCTGTCAAATACAACAGCCATTTGCAACCTCTCCTTTCCAAAATCCTCGTTAATCGGCCCTGATCTCCCTGATCTTGGCCATGATATCGTCCACTTTTGGAATCATGCCGCCCATTCTTCCTGTGAAGTGAACAGGCTTTCTTCCTTTCACGGCAAGCATGACATCCTCAAGCATCTGCCCCGAGCTCATCTCAACGGTGAGGAAAGCATTGGGCTTATCTATAACCTGCTCAAAGGCTTTTGTGGGGAAAGGCCACAGGGTGATGGGTCTTAAAAGCCCAACCTTGATGCCTTCCTCTCTTGCTACCTGAACAACATTCTTTGCAATGCGCGCCACAGAGCCATAGGCAACTATGATAATCTCCGCATCGTCGCATTTATACAGCTCAAAGCGCTGTTCCTTTTCGCTTATGGTCTTGTACTTGTCTTGCAAAGCTATGTTCCATTGCTCCAATACGGCAGGATCCAAATGGATGGATGTGACGGTGTTATGCTCCCGTTTCATGCCGTGTCCACTGGCAGCCCAGGACTTATCCGCCTTAACAATGGGCTCTTCGTCACGGAAGTTGACCACTTCCATCATCTGACCCAAAACACCGTCTCCAAGGATCATGGCAACCATTCTGTACTGGTCGGCCAGATTAAAGGCGTCCACTGTCAGTTCATAAAGCTCCTGAACGCTGGAAGGCGCAAGAACGATCAAATGATAATCGCCATGGCCGCCACCCTTGGTGGCCTGGAAATAGTCGCTCTGGGATGGCTGGATTCCTCCCAGCCCGGGCCCTCCGCGCATGATGTTAACAATAACTGCCGGCAGCTGTGCTCCCGAAGCATAGGATATACCTTCCTGCTTTAAGCTTATCCCCGGACTTGACGACGATGTCATAACCCGTTTGCCTGTTGAGGCGGCGCCATATACCATGTTAATGGCAGACACCTCACTCTCAGCCTGGAGGAATACGCCTCCAACCTTCGGCATCTTCTTTGCCATATAATGTGCAATCTCTGTCTGAGGTGTGATGGGATAACCGAAATAGTGGCGGCATCCCGCACGGATTGCGGCCTCCGCAATAACCTCATTGCCTTTCATTAGAAGTCTTTCTCCCATTCCCGGTTCCCTCCTCACTTCTCAACCTTGATAACGCAATCGGGACAAATGGTTGCGCAAAATGCACAGCCGATACACTTGTCCATTTCCACAACCTCTGCCGGGAAATATCCTTTTGCGTTGATTCTGTCTCTGTTTTCACGAATTATTTTTTTAGGGCACACTTGGATGCACAGGCCGCAGCCCTTGCACCGATCTTCCCTGAATGTAACTTTAGCCATATGTAACTCCTCTACATTCAATGATTTCTTGCACAACTTTATATATTATAGCACTTATTAATGGAATTTGAAAAGGAAAGGGTACTTTTTTGAATTTTTATTCAGGAATTGTTTGAACAGGCCCGCTTTATGATTTCATGAACAATTGAAGTTGTGGCATCTTCATAGTGCTGTATGTGTTCCCATTAATCTTTCGCAAGGCTTCGAGGCAATAATCTGTCATGTTATAATACCCTTCGTAGGAATATCTGGTGTATTTTATATTCTGAAATCTACATGGATTATTTACCCAATATTTATACTGTTTATCAACTAGCCTGCATTTCTTATTAGAACAATGGACAAAAGCTTGCCATAACCCATTTTATTATTGATAAAATAATACCCGGAAGTGGTATCTTAATAGTATAAGAAACTATGTAAAAATAGGAGAATGAGGCATGAAATACTATGTTGATGTGAATGCCGTAAGGGACGGCGACGGTTCCAGGGAGAGACCATTTAAACGTATCAATGACGCCGCGAAGGTGGCGCTTCCCGGTGATGAAGTGTTGGTGGCGCCCGGGATTTACCGGGAATATGTAGACCCTGTTCATCCAGGTACTGAAGATGCCCGTATCACTTATATCAGCACAGAGCCTCTTGGTGCAGTGATTACCGGTGCAGAGCAGATAAAAACCTGGAAGCATTACAAGGAAAACGTTTGGGTATGCCGGATCCCAAACAGTGTTTTCGGCGATTACAATCCTTATACAACTTTGGTATATGGAGACTGGTATTTCGCGGAACCAAACAAACATACCGGCTGTGTATATTTAAATGACAAGGCGATGTATGAAGCCACGACTTTAGAAGAATGTATCAAAGGCGAAGTTTATGAGTACAGTTGGGTACCGGAAGACTCTGTCTATAAGTGGTATACCGAGCAGGACACACAGGCCGATGAAACAATTATCTATGCCAATTTCCAAGGTCTTGATCCAAATAAGGAAAATGTAGAATTCAATGTACGACGCAGATGCTTTATGCCTTCAAAAACAGGCGTCGGTTATATAACGGTCAGAGGATTCAAGATCGATAAGGCTGCCACCACCTGGGCACCACCTGCAGCTTTTCAGGATGGCATGATCGGCCCTCACTGGAGCAAGGGCTGGATAATTGAAGATTGCGAGATTTCAAACAGCAAGTGCGCCGGCATTTCTCTTGGAAAATATCTTGATCCTGAAAACGAGCATTACTTTACAAATAAGCATGTAAAAAGTCCTACCCAAATGGAGCGGGATGCAATATGCCGCGGTCAGTATCACGGTTGGATGAAAGAAAAAATAGGCAGTCATATCGTACGCCGCTGCAACATCCACCATTGTGAACAGGGTGGCATTATCGGCCGGATGGGTGGTGTCTTCAGTATTATCGAAGACAATCATATCCACCATATCAACAATATGATGGAACTCGGCGGAGCAGAAGTTTCCGGAATCAAATTGCATGCAGCCATCGATGTGATCATACGCCGGAATCATATCCACCATTGTACTATGGGGATCTGGTGTGACTGGGAAGCTCAGGGTACACGTATTACTCAGAACCTGCTTCATGACAACCAACGGCCGCCATATGCCAAGAATCTTCCCGGAAGCATGATGTCTCAGGATTTATTTGTTGAGGTCAGTCATGGGCCTACACTAAT
>JAAYTP010000105.1 GCA_012518025.1 Clostridiaceae bacterium | reverse complement strand
TTTTCGAGGTGTAGCGCAGTTGGTAGCGCGCTTGGTTTGGGACCAAGATGCCGGGGGTTCGAGTCCTCTCACCTCGACCATAACTATAGACACCCTTTGAGGTGTCTTTTTCATATCCGTACCATCTATCAATATGCAAAAAACATTGACAAATATTTAACACACAATTGTATAATTTATCAATAGCAATAAAAGAATATAGATGGTAGAATTTAATTGTGAAATAATTAACACAGCTTTCTTAAAGCAGCCCCTTCTCCGGACAAAAAGAGGTAGAAGTTTTTTTAGAAAGGCATATGTTAAATATTTAACAATAACAATGAGGTCACGAACCAGATCAGAACTTCCATAGGGTCATAAAACCAAGTTTATATGAAAGGAGAATGGCTATGGCAAATAACAGCAGGTACAAGATTATTGACAGCGTGGATACGCTCAAAGCGGCGCTGGAAAAAGTAAGAGAGGCTCAGAAAGTGTTCTCCACCTACACACAGGAGCAAGTTGATAGAATCTTTCTGGCAGCTGCTTCTGCAGCAAACAAGGCAAGAATTCTCCTGGCAAAAATGGCGGTGGAAGAAACCGGCATGGGTGTTTTAGAGGATAAGGTGATAAAAAACCACTATGCTTCAGAGTATATATACAATGCCTATAAGGATGTAAAAACCTGCGGTGTTATGGAGGAAGATAAAGCATTCGGAATAAAGAGAATTGCCGAGCCAGTGGGTGTTATTGCGGCGGTTATTCCCACCACAAACCCGACATCAACTGCAATTTTCAAAACACTATTAGCACTAAAAACCAGGAACGGAATCATTCTGAGTCCCCACCCCAGAGCAAAGAAATGCACCATTGAGGCCTCCAGGATTGTTTTGGAGGCAGCCGTTGCAGCAGGCGCTCCTGAGGGAATAATTGACTGGATTGATGTTCCTTCCCTTGAGATGACAAATTACATTATGAAAGAGGCAGATCTCATACTGGCAACTGGTGGTGCCGGATTGGTTAAATCCGCCTATTCATCGGGAACACCAGCCATAGGGGTAGGGCCTGGAAACACACCGGCCATTATAGATGATTCTGCGGATCTTTTGCTCGCTGTGAACTCAATAATCCATTCCAAGACCTTTGACAATGGTATGATTTGTGCATCGGAGCAATCGGTGATAGTCCTTGATAAGGTTTATGCAAGGGTAAAAGAAGAGTTCAGGAACAGAGGCTGTTATTTTCTGAATAAACAAGAGCTGGATAAGGTTCGCAAAACCATCATCGTAAACGGTGCCATCAATGCAAAAATAGTCGGTCAGACAGCTTTCAGAATTGCAGAATTAGCCGGCATTACAGTACCTAAGAAAACTAAGATTCTCATAGGAGAAGTTGAAAGTGTTGAGCCTCAGGAGGAATTCGCCCATGAAAAGCTCTCGCCCGTCCTTGCAATGTACCGGGTAAAGAACTTTTCAGAGGCCCTTGATAAGGCAGAGCGCCTTGTGGCAGATGGAGGCTTCGGGCATACCTCTTCTGTTTACTTAAATGCGGTAACCGAACAGGAAAAGCTTAACGAGTTTTCAAACCGCATGAAAACTGGCCGTGTTCTTGTCAACACTCCTTCATCACACGGCGGCATAGGGGATCTATACAACTTCAGGCTTGCACCATCCCTTACACTCGGCTGCGGTTCATGGGGAGGAAACTCCGTATCAGACAACGTGGGAGTAAAACACCTCATCAATATCAAGACCGTGGCCGAAAGGAGAGAAAACATGCTTTGGTTCAGGGCTCCTCAAAAAGTCTATATGAAGAAAGGCTGCCTGCCTGTGGCTCTGGATGAGCTGAAAAACGTGATGGGAAAGAAAAAGGCCTTTATAGTGACCGATTCCTTCCTTTATAAAAATGGTTATACGAAGCCTGTTACAGATAAACTCGATGAGATGGGTATCATGCACACCACCTTCTTTGAGGTGGAACCCGATCCCACACTTGAATGCGCCAAAAAGGGAGCGGCTGCAATGACTACTTTCGAGCCCGATTGTATAATCGCTGTCGGCGGCGGTTCTGCAATGGATGCAGCCAAAATCATGTGGGTTTTGTATGAGCATCCCGAGGCTGATTTTATGGACATGGCTATGCGCTTTATGGATATCCGCAAGCGTGTGTACACCTTCCCCAAAATGGGAGAAAAGGCATACTTTATTGCAATCCCCACCACTGCGGGTACAGGCTCTGAGGTTACCCCCTTTGCAGTCATCACCGATGAGAATACAGGCATAAAATACCCGCTGGCAGATTATGAGCTTCTTCCCAATATGGCCATTGTCGATGCTGATTTAATGATGAATATGCCAAAGGGTCTTACTGCAGCATCCGGTATTGACGCAATGACCCATGCACTTGAGGCCTATGCATCCATGATGGCTACCGACTATACGGATGGGCTTGCACTTAAGGCTTTGAAGACCATATTTGAATACCTCCCGAGGGCTTATGAAAATGGTGCCTCGGATCCTGTTGCCAGAGAAAAGATGGCTGATGCTTCAACAATCGCGGGTATGGCTTTTGCCAATGCATTCCTGGGTGTCTGCCACTCTATGGCTCATAAGCTTGGCGCTTTTTTCAACCTGCCTCATGGTGTGGCCAATGCCCTGATGATTAACGAAACGATTAAATTCAATGCAGCCGAAGCTCCTGTCAAAATGGGAACCTTCCCTCAGTATGATCACCCTCATACTCTGGAAAGATATGCGGAAATCGCAGATTACCTTGGCATAAAGGGCAGGAACAATAAGGAGAAGCTTGACAACCTTATTAGAGCAATCGACGAACTCAAAGCAAATGTCGGCATCAAGAGGACCATCCGGGACTACGGTATTGATGAAAATGAATTCATCGAGCGGCTTGACGAAATGGCAGAGCAGGCATTCGACGATCAGTGCACGGGTGCAAATCCCCGCTATCCGCTGATAAGCGAAATCAAGGACATGTATTTACGCGCATACTACGGAGAATTGAGACTAAAGGCACACAATGAACTGGAAATGGAGTGCGAATCAGAGGTGAGTGCTTAAAGTAACACAGCTGTATGCATTGACAGTCTGAATAAGAAAGGCGCCCGATTCCTCCTACCATCTCTGAGTGATAGCACGCTGAAAAGCCTGATTCGATCAGGCTTTTCAGCATTTATGGAGAAATTACCGGCCCATTTGCAGTTTTGTATATGAATGAACGTAATAAAAGGCTGAGGGTTATGCGCTCCGTTATATCATTTCACGGCATTAAAAGACGTCTTATCTCTTTTCTGTGGGAGAACTGATGGTTGGGCAATAACATTTCCCGCAGTTTTCTTTATTTTTGGGACAGGGATGTTTCTGTGGATAAAAAACCGATTCTTCGCTATAGCTTTGTATCATAAATAGTACCTTTTGAATATTTATAAGCTCAATACACAATTCTATGAATTAATTGTTGAACATGCGCCGCTTATAATATATACTTTGTTATATATTTATCTAAAATCTTGGTTCAATTACTGC
>JAAYTP010000104.1 GCA_012518025.1 Clostridiaceae bacterium | reverse complement strand
TGTTGTGCTATTCTTGTCGGCTTTGTCGGTATCATTTATGCCCACAGTATCAATCGGCTGATTGACCGGATCTCCTGAGTTCGTGCTGTTAACAGATATGCCGCAGCCTGTCAACAATAAAGTCAAGAGCACTGCCAATAAGGACAATGCCAGAACAACCGGTTTTTTCCTGTTGAACATTTTATAAAGTCCTCCTCATTCTAAGACAATAAACAAAAAATACCTTTACAAAGAGGATTATATATGTATAAGAAAATAGTGTCAAATCAGCGCCGATAGTACCATTTACTTTGGGTTTCCAATTCTTTATTTTCCCGAAGTAGTTTTTACACTAATCATAGTTTCTCGTTTTCATAATAGGGTATGAGCTGTTGGGTTATCATGGTTCCGATACCCTTGTTGGTGAATATCTCAAGAAGTATGCAGTGAGGAATTCTTCCATCAATAATATGTGACCGCCCGACACCGCCTTCCAGGGCGCGTATGCAGCCAAGCACCTTTGGAATCATTCCTCCTACAATGGCCTTTTCCTCAATCATCCGGTGTATCTCTTCGCTGGTGATGACATGGATGACCTTATCGGTATCCCTGGATGACTTTACACCCTCCACGTCGGTGAGCAGGATAAGCTTTTCGGCCTTCAGCGCGGCGGCGAGCTCTGCTGCCACTGTGTCGGCGTTTATATTGTAGCTCTGGCCGTTCTTATCGGTACCGATGGGCGCCACCACCGGGATATACTCGTCCTGGGTAAGTATCTCCAGAATTCGGGTGTTTATTTTCGTGATCCTGCCCACATTGCCCAGATCAACCGGTTTTCCGTCCACCATCTCCACATGCTTTTCGCATTCCAGAAGCATTCCGTCAATGCCGCATATGCCTATGGCCTTACCGCCTTTTTGGTTAATAAGGGAAACGATTTCCTTGTTGGTTTTACCCATCAGAACCATTTGGACAACTTCCATGGTAGCGGCATCTGTTTTTCTCAGGCCGTTCACAAACTCTGACTCCACCCCGAATTTCTTAAGGGCTTTGGATATATCGGGACCGCCTCCATGAACCACTACCGGGTTGAGCCCAATATATTTTAAAAGGGTGATATCCTCCATAACCGAGTTTTTAAGTTCATCGTTTATCATGGCGTTTCCACCGTATTTGATCACCACTGTCTTACCGGCAAGAGCCTGGATATAGGGAAGAGCCTCAACCAGTATTCCAGCCTTTTTTATAATTTCTGTGTAGTCAAACATAACTATCCTCCAATGCAATACCATCCTGGATGGTTTTATAGATAGATTCCCGCAGCCGAAAGCCCTTCAATTTCATCAAAGCCTGCCATGATGTTCAGAGCTTGAACGGCCTGGCCGGCAGAGCCTTTGCCCATGTTGTCAATGGCCGACAGGATGATGAGGCGATTGAACCGTTCGTCCAGGTTCACACTGATATCGATGCGGTTGGATCCGGTTACAAACCTGGTCTCAGGCAGGGTTCCCGGGGGAAGTATCCGCACAAAGGGCTCGTTTTTATAGAATTCCCTGTATGCCTCCATAATATGGTCATAGGGAATAGGTTTTGTGAGATTCAGATAGATGGTGGTAAGCATACCTCTTTTCATGGGTGCCAGATGGGGTGTGAAGGAAACCTCCACATTTTTACCGGCTATAAGGGATAATTCCTGTTCGATCTCTGGAGTATGTCTGTGGCTAATAATGCCATAAGCCTTGAAATTCTCATCGCTCTCACAGTAGGAGTAGGGAAGCTCGCTCCTGCGTCCTGCCCCGGATACCCCGGAGGTGGCATTTATGATGATATTATCTGTTGAAATCATACCATTTTTTAAGGCTGGAGCTATGGCCAGGATGGAACAGGTGGGATAGCAGCCCGGATCCCCTATGAGTACCGCATCCCTGATCTGATCCCGATAGAGCTCGGGAAGCCCGTATACTGACATTTTCAGAAGTTCCGGTGCACCATGGGTAAGCTTGTACGCCTTCTCATAAGGTGCAGGATCCCTGAATCGGAAATCGGCGCTATGGTCAATAACCCTCTTCCCATTTCTGATCAGTTCCCGGGTGATATTGGTTGAAACCCCATGGGGAAGTGCTGTTATAAAGAAATCAGCCTTTTCGCACAGAGCATCCATGTCAAGCTTGTCGCATACCTGATCAAATGTGCCCCTAAAAGCAGGGTATATATCAGAAAAGGGCTGGCCTGAAAAACTGTTCGAAACAACGGTGGTCAGCCGGATATCCTTTCTTCTGTGAAGCAGCCGGACCAGTTCGGCACCGACATAGCCGGTAGCACCAATGATACCTACCTTTACCATAGATCATACCTCCTTGGCTATTATACTACATGGAAAGACAATGGAAATATAATAGGCATATAAACATGATATTCACTTAATAGTTTCTGCAGGTGGACCCGGTCAGGATCCCCTGATGACTTATAATTATACAACAATGCTGTATAAAAATTCAACACTATATTTTCCAGGCATGTTTTTAAGCCCTTTTTGGTGAATTTGGTTGTTTTCCCTTATGCAAAGTAGCCAAATGCCTTTTTTCATTTTTGTAAAAAAGGTAACTAGTTAAACCATTCTATTCGTGCTAGATTGTTTGTATGGGTCAAACGACACAATATATATTAGGAGGTTTCTTTTTATGGCAGGTGTAAGGCTTAAGAACGTCAGCAAGATATTCCCGGGCGGCGTAAAAGCTGTTAGTGACTTTAACATCGACATAGAGGATAAGGAGTTTATCATTCTTGTTGGACCTTCAGGTTGCGGAAAAACCACAACCCTGAGAATGATTGCAGGGCTTGAGGAGATTTCCGAAGGCGAACTGTACATAGGGGACAAGCTTTGTAATGATGTTGCTCCTAAGGACAGGGATATCGCCATGGTGTTCCAGAACTACGCTCTGTATCCTCATATGACAGTATTCGACAATATGGCATTTGGTCTGAAACTGAGAAAGACCCCGAAGGATGAGATCAAGAGAAGAGTTCATGAAGCTGCAAGAATTCTCAGCATTGAGCACCTCCTCGACAGAAAGCCCAAGGCTCTTTCCGGTGGACAGAGACAGCGTGTTGCTCTCGGACGTGCGATTGTTCGTGAACCAAAGGTATTCCTTATGGACGAACCGCTTTCCAACCTGGACGCAAAACTCAGAGTTCAGATGAGAACCGAGATCAGTAAGCTCCACTTAAAACTCAACACCACATTTATATACGTTACCCACGACCAGACCGAGGCTCTGACCATGGGTACACGCATCGTTGTTATGAAGGATGGCTTCATCCAGCAGATAGACAATCCTCAGAAGCTCTATGATGAACCCGCTAACCTGTTTGTTGCAGGATTCATCGGAAGCCCGCAGATGAACTTTGGCAATGCCCTTGTTGAAAAGAACGGCGACAAGATTGAGCTTAAATTTGGTGAGTACACTCTGGCTCTTAATCCCCAGAAGGCTGCTGCTCTTGAAAACCAGGGCTATGTTGGCAAGGAAATCACATTCGGAATCCGTCCTGAGGATATCCATGATGATGGCTCAAGCCTGGGCAACCATGCCAGCGCTCCCCTTAAGGCGGACGTTGAGGTAACTGAAAGACTGGGTTCAGAAACACTTCTCTATGTGGTCATGAACGATGTCAACTTTACCGCACGGGTCAGCCCGAAATCAAAGGTACAGCCTGGCGACAAGATCCAGCTTGTATTTGATATTGACCGCATCCATATCTTTGACAAGGATACAGAGAAAGCAATAGTTCACTAATCCGGTAAAGATAGAGGGGCCGCTTCCTTAGGGAGCGGCCTTTTTCAACTTGTGAAGGGGTGTTGTCCTGCCAAAAACCGTCAGGAATGCGTTTGGAGGGGCAAGTACAGGGGAATAAATATATGAGACGGGGCGGTTTGGTTTAAAGAACCGTTGTTTGATATGCGCGGTAACCGGTATCAGCGGGTTAAGGTCGGGGGAGGGAAAGTATTTGCGTGTTGTGGGCTTCAGAGGCTCCAGTGGAACAGGAAAAAGCCATCGGGCATTATGGGTGTCCCGGGAGAATGGGCTGGATTATATCATTGATGACGGGCTTCTGATCTTTGGCAATATCGTGGTCGCCGGCAAATCGGCAAAAAAAGCGCCTTCAAAGATCGCTTCTATCAGAACTGCCCTTTTCCAGGATGAAGATCACAGGGAAGAGGTAAAAAAGGCTATAAGAGAGCGTAAGCCCGGTGGGATTCTTATTCTGGGCACATCCGACAAAATGATAAGCAGGATTGCAGAGGTACTGGAACTGGGGGAGATTCAGGAGTGGATAACCATAGAGGATGTGGCGACTCCCCTTGAAATTGAGCAGGCGAGAAACACCAGGATAAAGCAGGGCAAACATGTGATCCCGGTTCCTGCCATGGAGATAAAGAAACAGTTTTCGGGATATTTCCTGGATCCCCTGCAACTATTCAAAAGGAAGGGTAAAGCCGAATTTCAGAAGATTGGGGAAAAATCGGTTGTCCGCCCTACCTTCAGTTATTATGGGAAATACACAATTTCCGACTATGCGATCTACCAGCTGATCAATCATATTATCGTGGAAATGCCTGAAATGGAGAAGATAACACGGTTTCGGTGCAACAACACTCCAGATGGCCTGTTCGTGGATATGGACGTTGTTATGGTTTTTGGCTATAATTTAATGGATGCCCTAAAGAGGGCACAGCGCAGTATAGGTAAGGAATTGGACCGCTTTGCAGGGATTCATCTGAACAAGCTTGCCATCAATGTGAAAACTCTTGTCATCTCCAAATCGCATCAAAATTCCTGATCAATGGAGGAGTAACAGTGTTGAAGACCGACGTAAATCACACATCCCATTTGGAAGACCTTGAGGATGAAGAAATCATACACCGTATACGCAAGGGCTGCAAGAGGGGCATGGAGCATCTGATTGAGAAGTACAAACCCCTTGTCCGCGCTAAATCCAGGTCCTATTTTCTTGTGGGAGCCGACAGGGAAGATATTGTGCAGGAAGGCATGATCGGGTTGTTTAAGGCCATCCGGGACTACAGGGAGGAGAAGAGCATACCCTTCAGGATGTTTGCTGAGATGTGCATTACCCGCCAAATCATAACAGCCGTTAAAACAGCCACAAGGCAGAAGCATATTCCCTTGAATTCCTATGTTTCACTGAACAAACGGATCTTTGATGAAGGTTCGGATAAAACGCTCATTGAGATGCTCCAGGAGGTATCGGTCACTGACCCGGAGGAATTATTCATCTCCAAGGAAGACTACAGTGTGATAGAACATAAGATGGTGGAACTTTTGAGCCCGTTTGAAAAGCAGGTTCTTACCATGTACCTTGGCGGCATTGCCTACCAGGATATTGCCCGCCAGTTGAACAAGCCTGTGAAATCTATTGATAATGCCCTTCAGAGATTAAAGAAAAAAATAGAAAAAAGTCTGTTGAACGACAAAAATGAGATAGAGATATAGTCCTCAGAAAACAAGAATGCCTGTTGATCAAGCAACAGGCAAATATCATAAAAATGTGCTAAAAAGGAGGTAAAAGTATGTTAAGGTATCAGTGTCATGTTAAGTATAAACGAAATTTGTCGAAATGGCAAGAAACAAGATATTAAATAATGGCTATTAACTGGGAATAAGATCATCGCAGCATGGTTTTGTTTAAAGGCTTTAAGAGTGACTGCCATCTTAATGTTTATCTTGACAAAATATAGTATAATAATCTAAAAGGCAGGTCTGTATCACCATATACGGGATGGAATGATATCATCCGATGATCAGTAACGGGAATCGAGGATACCCCGGCGGGCGATAAAATTTGGGAGTTGAACTTGTAAATGGCTGAAAGAAACAAAGTGACTGTAAAGATTGCAGGAAATGAATATGTCCTGTGCGGTAACGAATCGCCGGAGTACATACAGAGAATCGCCTTGATGGTGGATAGAAAGCTCAGGGACATCACCCGCAAGAACCATTTGCTGAGTACGTCCATGGCTTCGGTTCTGACAGCCGTCAACATGGCCGATGAATTGGTCAAGGCCAAAGAGGCTTATAACAAATCAGAGTTTGAGCTGAAAGAATTAAAGAAAAAGGTTCAGGAACTGCGGGAAGATGTGTACCGGTACAAGCAGGAAAACGAGAAGCTGAAGGAAATCCAATCCCAGCTCCAGATCGAACTTACCAAAAGGGAGACCGAGCTAAAGGAAGTCAGAAAGACCCTATCCACCTTAACCGATGCGAAACCGTGAGATACTGATGAAGGAGGTATCAGATAATGTTTGACAGACCTATTTCATGGGGAGAACTTATTGCAATTGTTCTTTTTATTTTGGGAGCCGCCCTTCTTTTCTATTTGATACTGGCAGTTTCAAATCTGGTAAGGATCCTGAAAAACGTCAATCGCATGATTGATGGTAACAAGGATAATATAAACCAGACCATTGAAAAGCTTCCCAAGATCGCCACCAATGCCGAAAAGATAACCGATTCACTTAAAAACAATATGGAGGCTATCGATAAGGTTGTACAGGATGTGGGAAAGATATCCACATCGGTTAAAAAGGGTGTTGAAACGGTTCAGAAGGATATACTGACCAAGGCCAAAATATTTGTGGATATCGTTGATGCCATCAAAAAGTTCTTTGAGAAAAAGAAGGCTTCCCCTTCCAAGAAAAAGGGAGCAACGGTATACAGGTATAAGTATAAAAAGGATCAGGAAAAACCAGAGGAAGTGGAAATACTAACCCACGAGACGATGGAAGAAGAGCCCTATGAAGATTATGTGACGGAATCGGAAGACCATGACTCTCAGCAGGATCCAACAGATGATTCCTCAGATGGTTCAATAGACGATACAGATGATTCAACAGACAGTGAGGATGCCGAGGAAAAAGGAATTGAAGAAAAATGATAATATAGAGCTCCTTGCGCCGGCAGGAAACTTCGAAAGCATGAAGGCAGCTGTCGCCAACGGAGCGGACGCCGTCTACCTGGGCGGAGAGCTCTTTAATGCCAGGCAGGGTGCGGATAATTTTACTAAAGATTTGCTGGAAACCGCACTTTGTTATGCCGCAGAACGAGGTGTCAGAGTATATATCACATTGAATACGCTCACCAAGGATAGTGAGGTGGATGAAGCCCTGCAGTTTGCGGGCTTTGTTTATGAGAAGGGCGCAGATGCCGTTATCGTACAGGATATCGGGTTGGCCGGGCTCTTGCATCACCATCTTCCAGAGCTCAAACTTCACGCCAGCACCCAGATGACCATTACAAATTCGATGGGTATCAGGCAGTGTGAAGAGATGGGAATCAGCCGGGTGGTGCTGGCAAGGGAACTGACACTGGGAGAGATTGAGGATCTGTGCAGATACTCCGGAATTGAGATTGAGGTATTTGTCCATGGGGCTCTTTGTATAAGCTATTCGGGTCAGTGCCTTATGAGCAGCTTCATAGGATCAAGGAGCGGAAACAGGGGCAGGTGTGCCCAGCCCTGCAGGCTCCCCTGGTCTATCCGGCTCAAGGATGGCTCATGGTCGGAGGAATCCTATCTTTTAAGCCCGAAGGATCTGATGGGGTTGGCCCAGCTTCCCGATCTTAAAAATGCTGGTGTTACCTCACTCAAAATCGAAGGACGGATGAAGTCCCCTGAATATGTGGCCGTGGTGACGGGTGTTTACAGAAAATATCTGGACCGGCTGAAGGCCTATGGCGATGAGGAATACCGTATCGATGACAATGATCTGGAGAAACTTGCCCAGATCTTTAATAGAGGGGGATTCTCCACAGGTTATCTTAAAGGCATAAAAAGCTGCAGAACGCTGGTTTATCCAGTCCATCCCAAAAACCGGGGGGTTAGGATAGGGACGGTTATAGACTCTAAGAGGGACGCTGTGCGCGTGAAACTGGAAAAACCCCTTAATATGGGCGATGGCATTGAGGTCTGGGATTTTAAGCGGGGTGTTCCCGATATCATTGTCAGTTCCATAGTGTTAAATGGAGAGCATGTACGCCATGCTCCCGGCAGGACCTCACCCTGGGTTGGGGATATGAAGGTTCGGGCTGAAATAGGGAGCCAGGTGTGGCGCACCTATTCAAAACCACTGACGCTTGAAGCCAGGGAGTCCTTTGAAAGAGGCGAGGCTTTCCGGGTGCCCCTTAAGGCAAACTTCAATCTCAAGGAAGGAATGCATGCTTCTCTTGTGCTTACGGATCCTGATGGAAACCGGGTTGAAGTCAGATCCCGGGATCCGGCAGCAAAAGCGGAGCATCGGGCTCTGGAAGAGGAGAGGATCCTCCGGCAGCTTCGAAAAACCGGGGATACCCCCTATACTGTAGAAAGGGTTCAGGTTGAGACCGATGGAATCAGTACATTGCCCATATCATCCCTTAACGCCATGAGGAGGGAAGCCATCGGTGCTATTTCAGAGATCCGAAGGCGGGCAAAAATCCGTGGAAAGGTGGAATTGAAAGACCTGCCGCCGCTTTCGTCCCCGGGGATAAAGCGGCAGGAGCCTGATCCGGCACTGACCGCCTTTTTCCTTACGAAACCTCAGTTGCCGGCAGGTTATGACAGAATGGTTTTCCGCATTTACCTTCCGATGATGTCGAAAAGTGAGCTTGAATCCATCAGAGAAACCTTCCGGGGTGAGGTTTTCATCTGGACACCCAATATAATAAGAGAAGCGGAACTGGAAGACCTTTTAGGCGCCCTGAATGACCTGAAGGAGATTATCCATGGAGTTGCTGCTGCCAATCCCGGCACCATGCAGATGCTGCAGAAATACCGCGGAATCTTCAGTATTCACGCCGATTATTCCATGAACCTGTTCAACTCCTGGACCCTTGCCATGGTGGAGGGTTGGGGAGCATCTTCTGCATCCATTTCTCCTGAACTCAGGCTGGATGAGGCAGTAAGACTTGATTCCCGTGGGATGATGCTGGAAGCTCAGGTTTACGGAAGGGTTCAGCTGATGACCCTGGAATACTGCCCTTCCAGTGTTTTAGGAGGATGCGGGCTTAAGTGCGGTGACTGTGATGCGTCCATGGGCTTATTGAGGGACAGGAAAAAGAAGCTGTTTCCCTATATGAGGGATTCAAAAACAGGCAGAACCCGGCTGTTCAGTCCTGAACCAGTTTTCATGGATCAGCTGGACAGGTTTGGCGAAAGCAGCATTAAGCGCTTCAGGATGGTCTTTACCGATGAGAATCCCGAAACTATAAGGGCTGTGTCAGAGTGGTTTTATAAGCGGCTTACCGACCCCTCTCCGGTCTTGGGGCACAAGGAGAAGGAGGCTCTGGATAGGCAGCTGGACAGGGGCACAAGCAAGGGACACTGGTTCAGGGGCGTATAGCCATGACACTTAAAGAGATTTTATGGAGGAGTGAACTTATGGGGGAAATAGAGGTTTTTGTTGAAATAATGAGAGAAGGGGTTACGCTTCCCGCCTACGCCAATCCCTGGGATGCGGGGATGGACGTGTGCGCGGCTTGTGATACCACTATCCGTCCGGGGGAGACGGCTATCGTGCCCACCGGATTGAAACTGGCCATACCCGAGGGTTACGAGATACAGGTAAGACCCAGGAGCGGCATCAGCTTCAATACACCTCTCAGGATTGCCAATTCTCCGGGAACCATAGACGCCGGATACCGGGATGAGCTGGGCATTATTATGAACAACACATCGGTCGGAAATACTCCGGATGACGGGGAGCCACTGCCGGTAAGCACAAAGGGGAACCGCCAGGGGACATACATTATCAAAAAAGGCGACAGGATTGCCCAACTGGTGCTTGCTAAGGTGCCGCGGATGCGGCTTTCCGTTGTGGATTCGGTGAAGGAAATCGGCGGGGATCGTGGCGGCGGTTTTGGATCTACCGGCGTAAAATGATGTGGGAAGAGTAGTGATACGCCTGCCTATAACGGATTCCAGAGCATGGGAAAGGATGATTCGAATTGATAAACAGGGACAGGCTCACAGAAAGTTTTCTTGAGTTGGTTAGAATTGATAGTTTGAGTAAGAAGGAAAGGGATATGGCCGATCACCTTCTGAGAAGGCTCAGGGAGATGGGTCTTGAGCCATATGAAGATGATACGGGATCCAAGATTGGCGGTGATGCGGGAAATGTCATCTGCCGTGTGCCGGGAATACCCGGTAAGCCAGTATTGCTCCTCATGGCTCATATGGATACAGTGGATCCGGGTATCGGCAAGAAGCCCGTGGTTGACGGGGATCTGATCCGATCCGATGGAACCACCGTATTGGGGGGTGACGATGCAGCAGGGATTGCTGTTATTCTTGAAACCATAGACTCCCTTAAAGAGGATGGAATATCCCATGGTGATCTGTACCTGGTGTTTACTGTAGCTGAGGAGGGGGGCCTGTTCGGTGCAAGGAACCTGGACATCAGCAAGATACCTGCCGATTATGCCTTTATTCTGGACGACGAAGGGCCAATAGCCACTGCCGCCATCAAAGCGCCGTTCTACAACCGGTTCAAGGCAACCTTCAAAGGGCGTGCAGCCCATGCGGGGCTTGAGCCTGAAAAGGGATTAAACGCCATTATTCTGGCCTCCAGGGCTCTGTCAGGGATGCCCCATATGGGACGCATAGATGAGGTAAGCACCTCCAACATAGGCATCATCAGTGGCGGCATAGCCCGAAATATTGTGAGCGAAACCTGCACTGTTGAGGGAGAGGTTCGTTCCATCCATGAGGATCGCCTGGAGCAGTATACCAAAGAAATCCTGGATCATATCAGGGAAGTAACCGAAAAGCAGGGAGGCCGCGTTGAGATAGAAGTTGAGCGCATGTATCCCGGATATGATCTGGAAGAGTCCAGTCCCATAATCTGCCTGCTGAAGGATGCAGCACAGAAAGCAGGCCTTCCACTGAACCTTCACGCAACAGGGGGCGGAAGCGATACCAATGTGATAAACGGATACGGGATACCGGCCGTGGACATCAGTGTTGGCATGGACAGGGTTCACAGCACAGAGGAAAGGATCAGGATATCAGACATGGAGAAGGCCTGTCATTTCTTGCAGGCCATCATAACTACCGCCCTGACATATAATCAGTGATGATCTTCTGGATATTGGAATCCTTGATATTTATGGAGATCTCAATACGCCTGTTCTTGCTCTTGGCGGCTTCGTCATCCCCTAATGCCACAGGTCTGAATTCTGAGAAGCCCGATGCCTGGAAATAGGCTCCATAGGTGGTCTCAAGCACAGGATTGCTCTTCATCATGGCCACAACGACGGCGACGGCCCGCTGGCAGGAAAGGTTGTAATTGTAGTCGAAGGTATCATCGGAATCGGCATACCCGGATATAATTATGGAATCGATATTCATCCTTATTTCCGGGTTGCTGAGTATCCTTTCAAAGGCCAATGCGAACTTTTCCAGAAGGACTTGGCCGTTGGGGGATATCCGGCTGCTACCCTTGTCGAACAGGAGACTGCTGTTGATTACTAGGTTTGCATTATCGTCAATATCCACAAGGGGCTGTCCTCCGGCAGACAGAACGGAGCCCAGCTCTTTTTCTATTGAATCCTTCACCTGGCTCAGGATACTCAGGCGGAGAAGCGATATTTCCTGAAGCTGGGATCTAACCTCAGCCAGTTCCTGCTCCTTTTGAGAAAGGGCGGCCCTGTCTTGTTCCAACCGGCTTCTGAGATTATCGATCTCGGATTCCCTGTCGCTCAAAGTGCTTTCCAGATTTTCCAGCTGTCCCATCTTAATACCCAGTTCCTCATTTACCGATTCCAGGCTCAGGGTTAATGCATCCAGCTGTTCTTGCTTGCTGGTCAGCGCCATGTCGGCATTTAGGAGCCTTTCATCCCACACACTGGCATTAACAATCTGGCGAATGACCATTATCATGATACAGAAAAAAAGGACGAATACCAGAGAGGACATTACATCGGTAAAGGACGGCCAGAAGGATTCTTCTTCGGTTTTCTGCCTTGCTCTGGAAAGCCTCATGAGTTCACCTGCTTTCTGTCGACACTGGCTACAGCGGCCTCATGGTAGTTTAGCAGCTTGTCCGGTATTTCATGAACGGTTTTAAGAAAGACTTCCCGGTCTTTACGGGAATCATCCAGGCTGAGCCTGAGCTGGGAGATAACCGAAGCCATGTTTTCCAGCCGCTGGTTGCTGGACTGTATTTCATCGGATATGGCCTCCAACGTCATTGCGCATCTGTCGATCCTTACACCGCTTTCGTAAACGGTTTCCGAAGTCCTGTCAAGAGAGGTGCAGAGAAATCCCGAACTGGCCTGGATCTGATTGATATTTGCCGAGAGATCCTCGTTAAAGTTTTTAATGCCTTTAAGGCTGTTTGAGAAATCTGAAACCACCTTTTCGAAGATATGAATGGCTTCGGTCAAGGTCTGTGTTGTCTTCCTGGCAAGATCCTCATCCTTTTTCTCTTTCAGGCGCAGATCTTCCATAGCCTCTGAGGCTACCTTTACATCCAGATATTCTTCCAGTTGGGTGATGAGCAAATCTTTTGCACCTGCTGCACTGAACAGGGAGGACATGATCATGAAAAGGATGGAGAAGCCTGTCCCAAAAAGGCTTGTCACAAAGGCAACAGCCATACCCTGGAAGGATGATATGAGAAGCGCCAGTATGTCGGCACCGGTTTCCCGCATCAGGGTGTCGGCGTTTGTGCTGGACATGATATCGCCCATATTTCCCACCGCGTAGGTCAGCCCGATAAAGGTTCCAAACAGTCCGGTGGTGATGAGAAGCCCATTGGTTTTTTTTAGGAGGCGTTCTGCCAGTATGCATGGCTTCAGACAGACCTCAATGCCGGTTTGGATGATGGAGAGAGTATTGATATTGGTGAGGCCGTTTTTGGCTGCTTCCCGGTATTCTTCGGTAATCCACTGAAGCATATCGGAGGAAAAGGCTTTCAAATCACCGGCGCAGTAAGCCGCTAGTTCTTCGGAAAGGCTGATATACCTGCGCCTTACCAGGATGTTGGCATAGGACGCACCAATAAAGATGACAATGATCAGTAAGGTCAGGACTGTACCCATACCGCCCAGCTGACCGTATAAGCCAATTAAACCATCCAGCACAGACACCACATCTCCCATCGGCTTGTCCAAAAAATCTGCAGGCCGGCTCTTAAGCCCGCCGGTTTAATTTATATGGGGATTAACACTCTTTTAGAACTGTAAATTTTAGACGGCTTTTAGACCGGCTTGTCTGTGCAAGAAAAAAGAGATGCCCTTCGGACATCTCCTCATAAAACCTTGTTTCAACCCTTTGATTTTATATATTCGTCCATGGCCTTTGCGGCGTTTTTTCCGGCGCCCATGGCCAGGATTACGGTAGCAGCGCCGGTTACAGCATCTCCCCCTGCAAAGACACCCTCCCTGGAGGTACTGCCGTTCTCATCGGCTACGATGCACCCCCATTTATTGGTATCAAGGCCTGAGGTAGTGCTTCTGATGAGGGGGTTGGGCGAGGTGCCTATGGCTATAATGGCTATATCAACATCAATGACATGCTCAGACCCCTCAATCGGTACCGGGCGCCTTCTTCCGGAGGCATCGGGCTCACCAAGATCCATATTCACACATTCCATGCCACAGACCCAGCCTTTGTCGTCACCAAGAATCCGGAAGGGATTGGTGAGGAACTTAAATATAATTCCCTCTTCCTTCGCATGGTGGATCTCTTCAACCCTTGCCGGCATTTCTTTTTCGGAACGCCTGTATACAATGTATACGTTCTCAGCACCAAGCCGCTTGGCGCTTCTGGCGGCATCCATAGCAACATTTCCGCCGCCCACCACTGCAACATTCCTGCCGCACTTCACAGGGGTATCGGATTGGGGAAACGTATAGGCCTTCATAAGGTTTATCCTGGTGAGAAATTCATTGGCCGAGTAGACTCCGTTCAAGTTCTCGCCGGGTATTCCCAAAAAAGTGGGGAGTCCTGCTCCTGAACCGATGAATACCGCCTCATATCCTTCCTCGAATAGTTCGTCGATGGTCAGCGTCTTCCCGATCACCATATTGGTGCGGATCTCCACACCAAGGTTCTTCAGAGCTTCGATTTCCTTTTTAACCAGATCCTTGGGGAGTCTGAATTCGGGTATACCGTAAACCAGTACACCCCCGGCCTTGTGGAAGGCCTCAAACACGGTCACATCATAGCCCATCTTGGCAAGATCTCCAGCACAGGTGAGCCCGGCCGGTCCGGAGCCTATCACAGCCACCCTTTTCCCGTTCCTCGGGGTTTTTACAACCGTTCTTTGTATGTTTTTCATATACCAGTCGGCAGCAAAACGCTCCAGTCTCCCGATGGCTACGGGTTCGCCCTTGATACCCCGGACACATTTTTGCTCACATTGGGTTTCCTGGGGGCAGACCCTTCCGCATATGGCTGGAAGACTGTTGGTTTCGTATATGGTTTCGTAAGCTTTTTCAAATTCTCCGGCAGCTATCAGTGTAATAAACTCGGGGATTCTGACATTGACCGGGCATCCAGACATGCAGGGTTTGTGCTTGCAGTTGAGGCATCGCTGAGCTTCTTCAACAGCCATTTCCTCAGTATAACCCAGGGAGACCTCAGAGAAATTTCTGCTCCTGACCTGGGGATCTTGTTCCGGAATTGGAACCTTCTTAGAGGACATATTAGCCATCCAGAACACCTCCCAGTCGGCATTCATGACGATCCAGGCATTCCTTTTCGTGTTCCCTGTACATGGAAAGACGCCTCATGAGTTCTTCAAAATCAACCAGGTGTCCGTCAAAATCGGGTCCGTCCACACAGGCGAACTTTGTTTGGCCGCCAACAGTGACCCGGCATCCTCCGCACATGCCAGTGCCGTCAATCATGATGGGGTTGAGGCTGACAATGGTCTTGATACCATGGGGTCTTGTGACATCACAGACCACCTTCATCATGATGGGAGGGCCAATGGCAATCACCACATCGTACCTTTCACCCTCCTCAATACGCTTCTTAAGAATGTCGGAGACAAAGCCCCGGGTTCCATTGGAACCGTCATCAGTGGTGACATACAAGTTGTTGGACACCTTGGCCATTTCTTCTTCCAGGATGATGAGCTCCTTGCTTCTAAAACCTATGATAACGTCCACATCGACGCCCATGTTAAACAGCTTCTTGGCTTGGGGATAGGCTATGGCAGTACCCAGACCGCCCCCTATTACAGCAGCCTTTCTGACGCCATCAAAATGGGACGGGTTGCCCAGAGGGCCGCAAAAATCAGCCAGCTTGTCCCCTGCTTCAAAATTACCCAGAAGCCTGGTGGTGGCGCCGACCTCCTGAAAAATAATGGTCACAGAGCCCCTGTTCCTGTCATAATCGGCAATTGTGAGGGGGATCCTCTCACCCTCCTCATGGGCTCGCAATATGACAAACTGGCCAGGCTCGGCCTTCCGTGCAACAAACGGTGCATCTATCTCAAGAAGTGTAACCTGGGAATTCAGTTTTTCCTTTCTCAGGATTTTGTACATCACAATAACTCCTTTGTTTTAGCTTCAGGTTTCATTATACACGCTGATCCCATGTCTGTGAAGATGATTGGGAATACTTGGATAAATTAGGTTGGTGAAACGGGGTTCCATCACAGGGCTGGAAAAGGGCTGCTTCACCATGGAGCAGCCCTTTGAAAAAGCGATGTGTTTTGTTAAGCAGTTTTTGATTATTCCTCAAGGGGGTCAACACGGATGAAATAATGGGTCAATTCTATATCCATATCTTCAGCCAGCAGACCTCTGATATAGAAATAATGGTCGCTCATATATCCGGATAATTCAAATTCATCAGAGCCTACGTATTTACTCTTATCTTCAATATCTCCAAGGATGTCTTCGTAATAGGTCACGACCTCATTAAGGGTGTGCGTTGTATAGACAGATACTTCATAGTAGTCTATTCTCCCGTCATACTCGAACATGGAAGAATCAAATATGGCAGATTGATCCATGATGGGGAATAAGTCTGACGGATAACCTTCAGGCAACCCGGCTTTCTGTAGGGAAGCGAGAACTGAATCAGCAGAGGGAATTTCTTTGAGAATAATGGTTCCAGAGCAATAATTATTATTTTCTGAGTCGGATGCAATGCTTATATCAAATCTGTATCCGGAATAATCACCGGTAAGGAACATGTAATTCGAGCCTTCGTCCACGTCCTGTTTATCAGCATCTTCCAGCATTTTGCCATAAAACGTCCTAAGTTCATCCAATGTAGCTGGGATAATGCATATAGCAATGTATTCTGAGGCTCCTTCGGAGATTTCCCTTATGGCATAGGTAACAACAGTTCCCTGGAAAAAAGGGAATTCTTTCTCAGGGTAACCACTGGGAAGCTTAACTGATTCAAGACCCTCCAGCGGGTTATAATCAGAATTATTCCCATCATTGTTTCCGGTATCGGTATTGTCAATGTCATCCCGGTCATTGTTTTTCTCATCCCCGCCTATACCACGGTCGTCCTGATCACTGGGGCTGGAATCCGTGTCACCATTGTCATCCTCAACGAGTTCTGATAAAAGATCTTTTTCACCCTTGGACGTTTTCTTTGAGCTGCTGTCCCCATCATCGTCCGAGGATTTGACGCCGCAGGCTGCAAAGGTAACCACCATGCAAATTACCAGAAAAATAGCCCATAATTTTCTCGACATCATCATTACAACTCCCTTCCCCTCTATTAGGGAACTCAAAATTTATATAACAATACTATCAAAAAAACTCAGCAATAGAAAGAACTATTTATCGCGGAATGAGTTAGGGTTTTATCAGGTTGTCCAGATTACTGTTTTCCACATATAACCATGGAAAGGTTCATAAGCTAAAAGGACAGATAATCATAAAGGAGTCTGTTAATGGCTCGTCGCTCACTGAAATATAATGCGGCTGTATTGTCGGTAACAGGTTTCCTTGTTAAATTCATAGGTTTCTTCTATCGGATTTTCATAGCCAACAGCATCGGCACGGAAGGACTGGGTCTTTATCAGCTCATTGTCCCCATCTATTCTCTTTTGGTGCTGGTTTTGTCGGCCGGTATATCGGTGGCTGTATCCAGATTTGTGGCAGAGGAAACATCCTCCGGCAGGATCCGTTCTGGTATGAAGATTGCATCGCTGGCTGCCGGGATTGTTTTGATAGTGGGGATTGTGGTCTCACTGATATTGATCCTGAATGTGGACTCCATGCTTCTGGCTTTCGCAAAGGATCTCAGAGCCCGCGCATCCCTCCTTTGGATGCTGTGCCTGGTTCCGCCCATAGCTGCCGCATCGGCTTATAAAGGTTATTTTTACGGGAAACAGCAAGTGATCCCCAATGCCATCGGTCAGGTGGCGGAACAGTTGTCAAAGCTCGCCTTTGTTGTGATCATGCACCCACATTTTCTCAACAAGGGAATTGAGAGTATGTGCCTTCTTGCCACTCTCGGACTCATGGTGGGTGAAACTGTGAATGTCTTCTTCGTATTTTGCGCTTTTCAATATGAAAGGTTTAAAAACCATACCAATCAGGAGCCTGAGGCCGGAACCCGCACCCTTACCAGGAGGCTTGTTAAGACCGCAATACCGATTTCAGCCAACAGGTTGGTGCTGTCCATTCTGGGCACAGTGGAAAGTCTGGTTATTCCCCAAAGGCTGGTTCTTTTTGGATTGACTTTCCAGGAAAGCCTCAAGGTTTTAGGACGTCTCAACGGAATGGCTGCTCCCCTTGTGTTTTTCCCATCCATGCTTCCCATGGCGCTTGCTACAGCACTGGTTCCTGCCATTGCCGGAGCTGTGTCCACGGGCCGGTACCAAGTTGCCAACAGGCAGATCTCACAGTCCATTCGCCTGACCCTGACCATGGGGTTGGTGTTTACATCATTCTTTGCCGTATGCAGTCATGAGATTGCTGAGTTTATCTTTCCGGGAAAGGATGTAGGCAGAATACTGCACCTGTTATCATATACAGGGGTATTTCTGTATCTTCAGCAAACCATGTTGGGCATACTCAACGGGTTGTCCCGGGAATCCGCCATCCTGATCAACACACTGACGGGCAGCATTACCCGGATCGTTCTGGTCTGGTTTTGCCTCCCCCTTTGGGGAGTGGATGCCTATATTGTAGGGGTAATTGCCGGAAGCCTCATAACCATAATCCTGAATTTTTTAGAGGTATCAAAAATAACCGGTATGTCAATGGATATTGGAGAGTGGCTTCTTAAGCCGCTTTCAGCTACTTTGGCTGGTGCACTTATATCCATGCTGCTAAAGCGGATACCCGGACTGTGGGGTGTTGGTGGTAAGCTCCAGTTGCTTATTTCCATGGGTATCTCCTTTGCCATTATTGCTACTTCTTTTGTAGTGGCAGGTGTTATAAAGGGTGAGGATATCAGAAGGTGGACCAGCAGAAAGAATGTTATCCTCCACTAAATGCAAAAAGCGGAGATAATTAAAGAAATCAAGAGAGAACGGGAATTTGAGGTACATAATGCAAGATTAAAGGTCAAAGAAGGTCAAAATCGGATTTGATCAATTTAGGTAATAGGAGGTAAAATAGAACCGAAGGTCAAAGAAAGTCAAAATCAAAGAACTGGATAAAAACTTTTTGGTCAAAGCAGACTAGGTTAAAAATGGAGGTGTTATTATGTTCAGTTTGATTCCTTTTTCCAGGAAAGGCAGCGGTGTTTCCAGAAGAGATGATTTCTTCGGATTGGATCGGTTTTTTAGCGACTTCTTCAGGGATCCGTTCTTTTCAAGGGTTGCCTCAATTGCAACTCCCATAAGGGCTGACGTGAAGGAAAACGACAATGAGTACATTTTAGAGGCTGAAATACCGGGTGTTCGTAAGGAAGATATATCCATTGATATTTCGGATGATATCCTGACGCTTGGTGTGGATACCAATAAAGAAGTCAATGAGGAATCCGAGGGATATATCTACAGAGAGCGTTCCACCGGTTCCTTCAAGCGCAGTTTCCACATTCAGAACATTAAGAATGACGCCGTTAAGGCTTCATACAAGGATGGCATTCTGACCATTGTTCTTCCTAAGGATGAAAAGGCGAAAGGCACCAAGAGGATTGAGATTGAGTAAACCGTAACCTTTCCTTTTTCTGGATAGCATTCGGCAAAGAAGCTTCGGTTTATTTGCCGAATGCATTTGTATCAAGAAAAGGCCGGCATCCCGGTCTTTTTTGTTTCCATGTCCAGCTTCTTGTATCTGTATCCAGCATGTCAGTCTTTCCTGCCTTATATGTTTTCCAGTTTTACTGTGAATACTGGGGTTATATTTGTATAATTGGCAGTTTGCATGGGTTTGGGGAGTTATGTATAATTGATTAAGTATATGACGAGGCTATGGGACGAAAAGGTTCGGGCCAGCAGGAGGTATAATGATGAAACTCGTCGCAGATTGTCACTTTCATACGGTTTCAAGCGGACATGCATACAGCACCCTTGATGAATACGCAAGAGAAGCTTCCATGAAGAGTCTGGAGCTTATTGCCATGACGGATCATGGACCTGCCATGCCCGGCAGCGCTAATATTTATTATTTTCATAACCTCAGGGTCATTCCCAACTATCTCTATGATGTTGAGATTCTCAAGGGTATGGAAGCCAATATAATCGGTACAGATGGATCCCTGGACATTTCTGACCTGGATGCGGAAATGATGGATGTTTTGATAGCCAGTTTTCATATGCCCTGCCTGAGACCCGGAACTATCCAGGAGAATACAAGGGTTTATTTGGAGGTCATGAAAAACAAATATGTAAACGTTATAGGGCACCCGGACGACAGCAGGATACCCGTTGATTATGAAGTGCTTACCCGGGCAGCAGCAGAATACGATATTCTCCTTGAAATAAACAACTCCTCCCTAAGGCCCATTTCCTTCAGAGCCAATGCTAAAGAAAATTATATCCGTCTTCTGGAGGGCTGCGCAAAGCACAATGCCTCGGTTATTGTGAACACCGACTCCCATATCCATACCGATATAGGCGAATTTAATGAAGCCCTCACCCTTATCCGGGAGGTTGGTTTTCCGAAGGATCTGATAGCCAATACCAGTGTTGAACGCCTGAAAAAGAAGCTTGTATCAAGGAGGGGCTGACCCGTATAATACAAATAACAGACATTCCCTTTCAAACTTTTTTATGAGTGATACATGAGGTGAAAATCATGTTTGAGAAGCTTGAAGGTATAGAAAACCGGTTTGAAGAACTGAATATGCGGTTGACTGAGCCCGATGTTGTCAACGATCAGAATCTGTATATGAAACTCATGAAGGAGCATTCGGAGCTCTCGGAGATCGTTGAGAAATTCAGAGAATGGAAGGGTTACAAAAATGCCCTGGAGGATGCCAGAGCCATGCTGAATGAAAAACCGGATCCGGAGCTCATGGAGATGATCCAGCAGGAGATGGAGGATGCCTCTTCAGGCATGGAAAGAACCGAAAGAGAACTGAAGATCCTGCTCATGCCCAAGGATCCCAATGATGATAAGGATGTCATCGTGGAGATCAGAGCTGGTGCAGGCGGTGATGAGGCGGCGCTTTTTGCTGCTGTGCTCATGAGGATGTATACTCATTATGCCGAAAATAAGGGTTGGGCGGTCAACCTGCTTGATTCCAATCCCACTGAAATCGGCGGCTTCAAAGAGGTTGTTTTTGAGGTGGAAGGCAAGGGAGCCTACAGCCGCCTCAAGTTTGAAAGCGGTGTCCACAGGGTTCAAAGGGTGCCTGCCACTGAATCCAGCGGAAGGATACATACTTCCACCGTAACCGTCGCTGTGCTCCCAGAGGCAGATGAGTTGGATGAGATTGAGATCAACCCGAACGACATTGAAGTGGATACCTACAGGGCATCGGGAGCCGGCGGACAGCATGTCAACAAGACATCCTCTGCCATCAGGATCACACATCTCCCAACCGGAATTGTCGTAACTTGTCAGGATCAGCGTTCCCAGCACAAGAACAGGGAGAAGGCAATGAGGGTACTCAAGGCTAAGCTGAACGATATAGAAAGACAGAAACAAAGCAGCGAAGTGGCTGAGAACAGGAAAGCACAGGTGGGTACGGGGGATCGGAGTGAGCGGATAAGGACTTACAACTATCCTCAAAGGCGCGTCACCGACCACCGTATCGGTTATACACTGTATAGAATTGACGAATTTCTGAACGGGGACATTGACGAGATCCTGGATGCGCTGATCACATCCGATCAGGCTGAAAAACTAAGCGTAAGCGAGGAGTAATAATAAAGGGAGGAAAATCCTCCCTTTTTTTGTTCTACAGCTTAATTATCAGATTATCCCTGAAAAGAACCCAGGGTATGGTGAAGGTCTGGATCCCGGCAACGTAGGGAGCGATGGTATACAGCGGATAGAATATTACAATGCCGGTCTCTGAGATATAGAAATTCCTGTCATCGTAGTATTTGACGATGTTTTCGGTGAGGTTATCCAGATACTGCACCTGACCGGTTTCCTGTCGGCGTCTGGCCTCGTTTTCAATGGTTCTGAGGATGATTTTACTGTAATCGTAACCCGGCTTGAAAAAGTCATTGAGCCTGAGAAGCCCCCCGCGGCTCATGTCCCATGTATTTCCGGTTCTTGTGGTGCTTCCGTGGGCACCCCCTGTAAATTCATACTGATCATAATAGAGACTGATAATGGGTTTCTTGCAATAAGTGGGATCAAAGGTCTGAACCAGCTCGTAGCCATGGAAGGGGAAGTTCTGGGATACAGCGTATTGATACTGTTTTACCGCCTGAGGATAAAGCTGGGTTCTTGCATAGTTGAAACTGGCTCTCGCCTGCTGTCTGTAGTACATGTTGAACCGGGATGTGGCAAGATCATTCCCGGTAATAGCGGGGATTGTCAAATCGATGTTGACCATGGGGATTCTTCTGTAATAAAGAGTGTCCTTCAACACCTGTGACTTGATGAAATCGCAGTTCACCTTGCACCACCTCAACAGTATACTATTAAGGCGGCTTTGTTTTGGTGCCTGTTCGAATCGAAAAATAATGAATAAGGTAGGCTGTGTGAATCCACCAATATGTCATCGCGAGCGGAACAGAGTGGAGCGCGGCGATCTTGGAGATTGCTTCGTCGCATTACTCCTCGCAATGACAGGGGAGG
>JAAYTP010000103.1 GCA_012518025.1 Clostridiaceae bacterium | reverse complement strand
CCCTTTTCTTTATGCACAATATAAGCACCTTTCAAAGCCTCTTTAGAAGAGTTCTCGATGACGGGCAGATTCTGTCGGGACAATGCAATACATGAAGGTGTCTCTTTTTGAGTAAGTGCACTGAACCATGCCACTCTGGTTTCCATTTCGTCAGCAGGACGCCATACATTCATATTTGGCATGCCTCTCAGCATGGTAAGCTGCTCGATTGGCTGATGTGTGGGGCCGTCCTCACCAACGCCTATACTGTCATGACTTAAGACAGCGATCTGCGGAATCTTCATGAGGGAAGCCAGGCGAAGCATAGGCTTCATATAATCTGCAAACACCAGGAAAGTCGCAATATAAGTACGAAGTCCTCCATGGAGCAGAATACCGTTGGCGACTGCTGTCATACCAAGTTCGCGGACACCGAAGTGTATGTTCCTTCCTTCCGGTGTATCCTTTGACAACGCAGCTTCAGCCTGCATAACGGTCTTGTTTGAAGGCCCAAGGTCGGCACTGCCCCCGATAAGCTCTGTAACAACGTCTTTAACATAATTGATAATGCTTCCGGAGATATTGCGTGTGGCGTTTGCCTTTGTGCCTCTTTGCCAGTAGTTCTCGTCATTTTCCAGCTTTGCAGCATTGGAACCATTCAGGCAGGCCTCCAGTTCAGCACTGAGCTCAGGATATGCGTCAGAATACGCTGCGAACATTTTGTTCCAAGCATCTTCTGAAGCAGCACCCTTTGCCGTAAGTTCATTGTAGTACTGATAAACCTCTTCAGGTACAAAGAAAGGTTCATCGTGCTTCCATCCCAGATTCTCCCTGAGAATCTTCACGTTTTCTTCACCCAGGGGTTCACCATGTGCGCTGGCCTTACCGGCTTTAGCAGGAACACCGTAACCGATGACTGTGGTAATCTTTATGAAAGAGGGTCTGTTTTTATCCGACTTTGCCTCTTCTATAGCCCTTCCTACCGCAGCAAGGTCATTGCCGTCGGAAACTTCAAGGGTTTGGAAGCCCATGGCTTCAAAGCGCTTGGTTACATCTTCGGTAAATGCTAAATCTGTACCGCCCTCGATTGTAATTGAATTGCTGTCGTATAAGACTATAAGCTTGTCCAGACCAAGGGTGCCGGCAAGAGACAGAACCTCATAGGAGATGCCTTCCATCAGACAGCCGTCGCCGCACAGGGCATAGGTATAATGATCGAATATATTATAACCATCGCGGTTGTATCTCTTTGCAAGATGCTTTTCAGCAATCGCCATACCGACAGCCATGCCAAGTCCGGCGCCCAAAGGACCGGTGGTCGCTTCAACACCTGTGGTATGACCATATTCCGGGTGTCCCGGAGTGAGACTGTCCAGCTGTCTGAACCTTTTGAGTTCAGAAATCGGCAGATCGTAACCGAACAGATGTAAGAGTGAATAAAGCATTGCCGATCCGTGGCCTGCAGAGAGGATAAACCTGTCTCTGTTGATCCATTTGGGGTTCTTTGGGTTATGTATCATATGATTCGCCCAAAGCTCGTAAGCTATGGGAGCAGCCCCAAGAGGAAGCCCCGGATGACCGGAATTTGCCTTTTGCACCTGATCGGCACTCAATATACGTATTGCATTTACAGCTGTTTTTACATCCATTTTTCTATCTTCCTTTCCTTTTCATGCCAATAACTCCGCTTACCTTGAGTTTGCTTGTATATGAACTGATGGTAAGGGCTATGATTGCCAGTGCATATGGGAACATTTTTATTATAGACGGCGAAACGGCTATCCCTGCAAGTTCAATTCGTATACCGATGGCTTCAGCAATGCCGAACAGCAAGCCTACAAGGCTCGACCAAATTGGATGAGCATTGCCAAAGGCAAAGGCTGTGAACGCCGTGAATCCCCTTCCGGCCACCATATTCTCGGAGAACTGTGAAACTATAACAGTAGAAAGGTATGCACCAGCAAGTCCGCACAGTACTCCTGAAATAAGTATTACCAGCCATCTGACCTTGTTGGGCTTGATACCGGCAGTGGTAGCCGCATTTTCAGACTCTCCCACAGCACAAATGGAAAGACCGGTTTTTGTTTTGAACAACATGATGTATACCAGTATTACCAGAATTATTGTAATATAAGTGATAACGCTTTGTCCACTCAAGCTGCTAAGAATGGGAATATCTTTTATTACTGGAATGGTTATCAGCGGAAGCTTGTTGATGGTGTCGGGAGCCAGGCGGCCCTGCACATCAAACAAGGCTCTTAATAGGTAAGATGTCAGACCCAAACCAAGCATGTTCATCGCTATGCTCGCAATGATGTGATTAGCCTTAAACCTTGTGACAAACAATGCAAATATGGCGCTGAACAGAAGACCTAAGACCATTGCACCTAAAAAACCAATATACACATTGCCTCCGGAGATCTGGACAAAGGCTACTCCAAAGAATGCACCAATGAGGGCAAACCCTTCCATAGCAATATTGAATACTCCTGCTCTCTGACACAGCAGCCCACCTAGAGCCATGAGGATGATAGGTGTAGCTATGCGTATCATTGAGGATAAAATATCGGAAATCATATCAAGGTTCATTCTGTTTTACCTCCCTTTACGCCCGTGTCCGGATTATCTGCCTTTCTGTAAAGTCTGAAATAGCCTCTGACACGCGGGATTGCGAAGTTTGCCGCCACGATTATTATGATTATTGCCATAACTATATCAGTAACTGCGCTTGGAACATCCGTCGCGCGTTCCATGTTAATTCCGCCGTTAATAAGGGCGCCAAAGAATAATCCGGAGAACAAAACTCCAAATGGATTGTTATTGGCCAAAAGCGATACCACTATTCCATCAAATCCAAAACCTGGATTGAATCCGGCAAGCAGTCTATGTTGGATTGCGAGTACCTCAATTGCACCTATCATTCCAGCAATGGCACCGCTCATGATCATAACCTGAAAAACACTTCTGTTAGGATTCATCCCTGCATATTTTGCAAGGGTACGGTTTGCCCCTACTATTTTGATTTCATGCCCCAGAGTAGTCTTGTAGAAGATGAAGCCCATAACCACTACAAGAATCAGTCCAATGTAAAAGCCAATATTTGCAGTGGACGGGGCAAGATAACTGATTCGCGGTATCCAGGTGTTTTTCGGTACTACGGCACTTGCATTGAGGGCAACACCGGATGTCTTGTCGGTCAGAGGGCCGGTTACCAGGAATTCCAGAAACAATGTTGCAATGAAGTTGAACAACAGTGTGGAAACCACCTCGTTGGTTCCCGTATAAACCTTGAGGATTGCAGGTATTAGCGCATATAGCGCACCGGCCGCCATCGACACAATAACAACCAGGGGAGCTGCAATTCCTGCAGGCAATGTCGCCGGCATGATCAGCGCAACAGCAGTTCCTGCACACGCACCCATAATTAGCTGTCCATCAACCCCCAGATTGAAGACCTCTGCTTTATATGTTACACATATGGCCAGTCCGGCCAGGATCAAGGGTGTGGCCCATCGGATTGTGCCTCCGATGTCCCCGCTTATGCTTTCCATCAGTCCCCTGATAACTGCAATGGGATCATAGCCGGAAAGCGCCAGGAATATGGTGGCGATAACAAGAGCTATTAAAATAAGGCCGATTTGTTTACAGATATTGTTTACGACATTCTTTGTCTTATTCATCATCTTTCGCCCCCTGTCTTTCTGCGCCGGTCATGTATACGGCTATTTTTTTCTCGTCGGCTTCGGAGCGGTTAAACTCGGCCACAAATTCACCCTCATACAGGACATAGATGCGGTCGGAAAGCATAAGTATCTCATCAAGCTCCGCACTAACCAGCAAAACCGCCTTGCCATTATCCCTTTCAGCTATCAGCTTGTGGTAAATTGACTCAATGGCGCCTATATCGACTCCCCGTGTGGGTTGCGCTGCTATGAGCAAATTGGGATTGGTCTCCATTTCACGTCCGATGACAACTTTTTGCATATTGCCGCCGGAAAGTGTAGACACAGCGTATTCGCTGCCGGGAGTCATAACCTCAAAATCCTTACACAGCTTATCAGAAAACTCAGATAAGAGCTTATTGTTCATTACCCCGTGCCTGGAATATGGCTTCTGGAAGTAACGATTAAGGATAATAT
>JAAYTP010000102.1 GCA_012518025.1 Clostridiaceae bacterium | reverse complement strand
ATTGATCGATTATATCATCATTCCGCCGGGCATTTATTTGGGTCATAACAAGAGGAACGAGAATAAAGAGCAATCCTGAGACAACGAGCAAGGCTGAGATAAGCTTTCGCACATTCCGTTTAGGTTTCCTCCCCGTATGGGAATCACTCATTATGTCCTTGTCTGTATCGCTCTTACTTTCAGTCCTGTTGATCCCGGGTTTCGCTGTTTCCTTCCGAGCCGATGTCTTCTTCTCCTCCATCTTCCTCGGCTTCATAATTGGTACCTCCTCTTCCAAATCCCCTCGTGAAAAGGAATAAAGCAACCATGATGCCGTATGCAATGGCCGACTCAGCAAGATACTGTCTGAATATCATGATGTTGACAAGAAGCAGAATAAAGAATAACAGCATAACCCATGCCAGAATTCTTCTCAATACAATGTAATTCTTCATCTTCAAGAGAATCTCAGCCCCCTTGTTTCTTTCTCCGCTTGTCCAGCCACTCCTTTATTCTCATCTCATAACCATTGGATGTGGGATGATAATACTGAGTGCCCTTCATTTCAGGCGGCAGATATTCCATATCATATACGATATTCCCCGGGTAATCGTGGGCATACTTATAGCCAACACTATAGCCTAAACTTTCCATCCCCTTGGCTGGCGCATTTCTAAGATGCATGGGAACCTCCCCGGTATATTTCTTCTCTACATCCTCCAAGGCCCTATCGATCGCCACATAGGAAGCATTGGACTTGGGACTTGTGGCCACCATCACTGCAGCATGAGCCAGGATGATTCTGGCTTCCGGCATCCCAACCATATGTATGGCCTGGGCGGCAGCCACCGCCACCGACAGGGCATTGGGATTGGCCATTCCTACGTCTTCTGAGGCGCAGATCATTATCCTCCTTGCCAGAAACTCCGGGTTCTCACCGGCATACAGGGCTCGTGCCAGATAAAATACAGCTGCATCCGGGTCACTGCCCCTCATGGATTTAATGAATGCGCTGATATTGTCATAGTGTTGATCTGATGACTTGTCGAACCGGACAGGCTTTTTCTGTACGCAGTCCACCATGACATCCATAGTAATATGGTACTGGTTTTCCTTGTCCATATTAGTTGTCATGACTGCAAGCTCCAGAGCATTAAGAGCGATTCTGGCATCGCCTCCGGCCATATCAGTCAAAAACTCCCTTGCATCCTCATCAATACGGACGGGCAGGTTCCCCAGCCCTCTCTCCTTATCGTTAAGTGCCATATCTATAATCCGGGATATATGCTCCTTCTTCAGAGGCTCAAGCATGAATACCGTGGAACGCGAGATAAGGGCCTTGTTCACCTCAAAGAACGGATTCTCGGTGGTAGCCCCGATCAGTACCACAGTACCATCCTCCACATAGGGGAGCAGTGCATCCTGCTGTGCCTTGTTGAACCGGTGGATTTCATCTACGAATAAAACTGATTTCCCGCTTTGATTCAAAAAGCTATTCTGGGTTTCCTCCACCACCTGCTTGATATCCTTAACACCGGCGGTTACGGCATTGAGTTTGTGAAAGGGTGCCTTGGTGGTATTGGCTATGATACGGGCTATGGAGGTTTTTCCAGTACCCGGAGGTCCAAACAAAATAATGGAAGAAATCCTGTCTGCCTGGATCATACGGTTCAGCAGCTTTCCTCTGCCTATGATATGCTCCTGTCCGACAAACTCGTCCAGGGTTCTGGGTGACATCCTGTACGCAAGGGGCTCCTTATTCAGCATTATTCTCTCCATCTGATTTTTTTCTTCGTCTTCTTTTCTTGGGCAGAAGACCGTAGGCCTCCATTACCTTTTCCTTGTTTTGCTCCTCATAGAGGGCATAGAGATCCGGCCGCCTTGCCCTTGTCCTCTCCAGCATCTGCAAAAAACGCCACTTCTCGATATTTGCATGATGTCCTGAGAGCAGAACCTCGGGCACCTGTCTTTCCATGAAAACAGGCGGGCGTGTATACTGGGGATACTCCAGAAGGCCGTCGTAGTGGGATTCATTGGAATAGGATTCTTCCGAGGTCAAAACACCATCCACCAGACGGGATACGCAATCGATCAGAACCATTGCAGGCAGCTCGCCACCGGTCAGAACATAATCGCCTATGGATATCTCATCATCCACAATCTCCTCAAGAACCCGTTCATCCACGCCCTCATAATGGCCACAGAGTATAATGATATGCTTCTCTTCCTTAAGTTCCTGGGCAATTCTCTGATTGAACAGCCTTCCCTGGGGGCTCATATAAATGGTCTTTGGCCTGTAGCCCGCTTCTTCCACCACACTGCGCCAGGCATCATAAATGGGCTGGGGAGTCATGACCATTCCTGCCCCGCCCCCATATGGGTAGTCATCGGTCTTTCTATGTTTATCCTGGGAAAAATCACGGATATTAATGGCATTAATATCCAGTATCCCTTTATCCCTGGCCCGGCCAATGATACTTTCGCTGAGAAAGCGGTCTATACTCTCCGGGAAGAGTGTCAGTATGTCAAACCTCATCCAGCAAACCCTCCGGAAGCTTAACCTGCATCCTTCTATTCTCCAGGTCAACCTGGGTCACAACCCATTTTAAGGCGGGGATTAACACTTCCTTCCCATCCTCGCCGGCCACTACATACACGTCATTGCTGCCTGTTTCGAGTACCTCTGTCAATTCCCCCAAAAACTTATCCTCCTCATAAACCTTCAGTCCTATCAGGTCACAGATAAAGTATTCATCCTCCTCCAGGGGTCTGGCATTCTGCCTGTCGACCAGGAGCTCACAGCCCTTGAGGGCTTCAGCATCAGTCATATTGTCGATCCCCTGAAGCTTTATCAGGACAAACTGTTTATGATACCGAGCCTGAGTTACCCTGAATTCCTGAAGCTTTCCGTCCACCCTGATCCAGGTGTAAAGCAGGTAATCAAACCTGGAAACATCAGATGTCATCGGGATAACACGGAGCTCACCCCGAATGCCATGGGTGTTTACTATCTTTCCAACTGCCAGAAAATCCTTCTCTTTCTTTTCCATAGCCCTGCCTTCCCTTTTGATGATTCGCTGAAGCTTGGATTAAGCCTTTACAGGCATACGAATAAATGCCTTGATACATCGAATCCCCGGAAAGCGCGCCGGGGACTCAAAACTGTTTATGCGAAGATTTACATGAACGCCTAATGATGCTTACAGCAAAAACGCCGTATCAGTGCAATCATGACTGGATGGGTTTTTTAACTTCCTTGATTCCCCACTTCTTTATGGTAATCTTCGTGCGTTCTACGCTGGATTCAAAGGTAACTTCATCATCTTTGATATTGACAATCTTACCGCATAATCCGCCGATGGATACGATTTCGTCTCCAACAATGGCACTGTTGATCAGGTTGCGCATCTTCTTGTCTCTTCTGCGCTGAGGTACAATGAGGATTACATACATGAGAGCCAGTGGAAGTACTATAATGAGCAGTGAAAGGATTGACGAAGAACCCGTCAGCTCAGCACCGGTTGCATTCGGATCAATGTCGGCAGCCGCTTCTGCCAATAAAGGTAAGAGAAATTGCATAAGGTTAACCTCCTATTATAGATATCTGCATTTAATACTCCATTTGAATATCACGGTTATTATACATTATTTGCTGTTGCTTAGCAATGATTTCGGCATTTTATAAGGGTATCCTTCATTATTATTTCTTAAACCCCGACGGCAGTTTATAAAGAATAGCCATATGCCGAAAAAAACTCGTTTCTGAAGTCCAGAAGCCTGTCCTCCTTAATGGCCTGCCTCACATCACTCATTAAATTGATGAGAAACCTCAGGTTGTGCCATGTGGCCAATCTCAGTCCCAGAATCTCACCTGTTTTGAACAGATGCCTGATATAGGCACGGGTAAAGTTTTTACAGGCGTAGCAATCGCATTCGGGATCCATCGGCGAGAAATCCCGGGCATACTTGGCATCCCGGACAATGATGCGTCCCCTGGATGTAAAGATGGTTCCATTGCGGCCGATACGGGTAGGCAGGACACAGTCAAACATGTCAATACCCCTTATAGCCCCGTCGATCAGATAGTCCGGACTTCCCACGCCCATGAGATACCTTGGCCTGTCGGAGGGCAGGAGGGGTACGGTTACTTCCAGCATCTCATTCATTATCTCTCCGGGCTCTCCCACGCTCAAACCGCCGATGGCATAGCCGGGAAAATCAAAGTCTGTAATCTGCTTTGCGCTCTCTTTTCTCAGCTCTGGATAAACACTGCCCTGAACAATGCCGAAAAGCGCCTGATCCTCAGGCCTGGCATGAGCCTCTTTGCAACGTTTGGCCCACCGGGTGGTCATCTCCATGGATCTTTTGGCATAATCGTATTCACAAGGGTATGGAACGCACTCATCAAAAGCCATGATGATATCTGCTCCCAGATTATTCTGGGTTTTGATGGATATCTCAGGAGACATGAACTTTTTGGAGCCATCGATATGGGAGCGGAAGGTTACCCCCTCCTCCTTAATATCCCGCAGATCGCTCAGGCTGAAAACCTGGAATCCGCCGCTGTCCGTCAGGATGGATCTGTCCCAGTTCATGAATCCGTGAAGCCCGCCTGCCTCTCTTATAAGGTCGCTTCCCGGCCTTAAGAACAAGTGGTAGGTATTGCTCAATATGATATGGGCTCCGATCTCCTTCATCTCATCGGGCGACATTCCCTTAACCGTGGCCTGAGTGCCTACGGGCATGAAAACGGGCGTTTCAAAACTGCCATGGGGGGTGTGAACCCTTCCAAGTCGGGCACCCGATTGCTTGCATTTTTTTATGAGTTCATATCTTACTGCGGGCATGCTGTTCCCCTTTCAAATATCAAATCTGTCAGACACATGAGGATATTATACCACTTTTCACAGACCAGTAGACCAAAACAGGTGTCAGCTTCTGGCGAACACCCAAAAGCAAAAAAGCAGGGGTTTCCCTGCTCTTGCCCTGCATCACCTTATAGCCTGATACGGCTTTGTCTTAAGGCGATGGGTTATCGTCATGATCGTATGAATTCTTCCGTGCTGGTTTGTTCAAAATGGTGATAACACCTCCCAGTATGAGGATACCACCAAAGATATATTTGGCTACATCTGCGAACCTTCTGAAGGAGAAAAGTGTAAACATGGTCAGCGATATGGCCGTGAGAATAAAAATGGGAACCAGCAAAGCGCTGTTATTCTGATTGCCAGCCAGGTAGAGTAAAAACAGCCCCACTGCAGGTGCTAGAATAAAACCTGGCCAGGTAATCGCCCAGATATTAAACAGTTCCGAGATAAAGAATATGCTGGCGAAGGTGAGCAGCGTACCGATGGGTACCAGCAAACCTCCGGATCTGGAACCACACCAGTATAAAAGCAGGAGGCCTATAGCCGGAGATGCAACGAATCCGGGCCACATCAGCCTGTAACCAAAGATCTCACCAAGAAGGCATGTTATACCTACTGTCAGAAGGATACCTGCCGGAACCAGCATCCCAGCACCATAGGGGCGTCTTGATGCATAGCCTAAAAAGAAGAATCCGGAAATCATCAGTATGATCATGGGCCATGACAGCCTGAACAGCCAGGACAGGTTAAAAATGCCCATATTCCCGAATATCATTACGCCACCAAAGAGTATCAGCAAAACGCCTATTAAATACTTTCTATTCATGGAGCACCGCCTCCGCTTGTTTCTCTAATAGCATTATACAGGCAATGGATGATAAAACAATATAACGCTAATTAGAATTGGATTAGAACTAATAAATAAACATGGCATCGCCGAAACTGAAAAAGCGGTATTTCCGTTCCATGGCTTCCTTATATGCCTCCATGACAAAATCCCTTCCGGCAAAGGCGCAAACCAGCATCATAAGGGTCGATTCGGGAAGATGGAAATTGGTGATCAGCCCATCTATCGCCTTGAACCTGTATCCGGGATAGATGAAGATATCGGTTTCACCCTGCCCCGGACGGACCAGCCCCTGGTCATCAGCAGCGGTTTCCAGCACTCTGACGCTGGTGGTTCCAACTGCAATAACCCTGTTATTGGTTTTCCGGGCACGATTTATGGTCTCACAGGCCTGCTCCGAGAGGCTATAGGATTCCTTGTGCATATGATGCTCCAGAATGTTTTCCACCTTTACAGGACGGAATGTTCCAAGACCCACATGGAGAGTGACCTCAGCCACATCAATCCCTTCTGCCTTCAGCAGATCCAAAAGTTCCTCTGTAAAGTGCAGCCCGGCCGTTGGAGCAGCAGCAGACCCGTTCACCCTGGAATAGACAGTCTGATACCTTTCCTTGTCTTCCAGATCCTCGGTGATGTAGGGTGGAAGGGGCATGATGCCTACCTGATCCAGCACCTCTTCAAAGACCCCTTCATAGAAGAATTTCACGATTCGGTTTCCCTCATCGACTATGTTGATGATTTCGGCCTTAAGCCTTCCGTCTCCAAAAATAAAGCGGCTCCCGATCCTGGCACGACGCCCGGGTTTGAGAATGACCTCCCATGTGTCAGTCTTAATCCTCTTGAGCAAAACGAACTCAATCTTCCCTCCCGTTCCCTCTTTCTCACCAAGAAGCCGGGCAGGAATAACCCGGGTATTGTTTATGACCAGACAATCGCCCTTCCTGAGATATTCCCGGATATCCCTGAAAGTCCTGTGGTCAAGGCTGTTATCTTTGCGGTTCAATACAAGAAGGCGTGACTGGTCACGCCTTTCTAACGGGTGTTGTGCTATGAGTTCATCGGGAAGTGGATACCAGAAGTCCTTAAGCTTCATAAAACGCCTCTTTTCTCCCTCTCGCATGCATGACAGTGGCTGATGCCTAAACGGTGCCATGTCATTCTTTCTCTTCTGCGGTTCTTGTCACCCTGTATAAGAGATCATTGCTCTTTTCAATGAATTTAACCATGCTCTCAGGGTCAAGCTGCCTGTGATTCATAACGGCGAGATCGTAAATATAGCTTGCCGCCAGCAGCGCATCGGCCTTTCTGTTCTCATCCCTGTACAGCTTCATTATGTTGGGGATGAGGGGATTGCTCATGTTCAGGACCAGGGTTTCCTCACCGGGGAAGAGATCGGCATTGAAATGCCCGCCAAAGGTTTTGCTCATCTCACGAAAACGTCTGGATTCCTCGGAAAGCAGTATGATGGCAGGAATGGTCCCGTTTTTTAAGCTTTCCACATTCACTTTGAGGTTGGACTTTGAGGTAGCCTCCCTGAAGATCTTTTCGTTTTCTTCAAGGATCTTTTTCTTCTCCTTCTCATCCAGTTCCTTATCGTCGTCCTTCATATCTCTGCTGATATCTGCATCAACGCCGATAAACTTTACCTTGTCCTGCCGGGATTCCATGAAAGATATAAAGTGTGTGTCGATCATGGAATTCAAAACCACGGCATCCATATCGTTGTCCTTAAACATCTTGATGTATTGTGCCTGCTGTTTCTCATCGCTGACATAATTCACTTTTTTCTCTTCTTTGCCCTCCTGAGGCTTCAGGTACTCCTCAAGGGTGGTATATTTATCATTTATGGTCTTATAGATAAGGACATCCTTAACCCTGTCGTAGAACTTATCCTCCCGGATACATCCATACTTGACGAAGGGATGGATATCGTCCCAATACTTATTATATCCTTCCCGATCCTTTTTAAAGAGTAACTGAAGCTTGTCCGCCACCTTCTTGGTGATATGGGCGGATATCTTCTGAACATAACCCTCATTCTGCAAAAAGCTCCTGGAAACGTTCAGCGGAAGATCGGGGCAGTCCAGACAGCCCTTGAGCAACAGCAGGAATTCAGGAATTACCTCCTTGATGTTGTCAGCCACAAACACCTGGTTATAATACAGCTTGATCTTCCCCTCCAGGGTGTCAAACTCATGGCGCAGCTTCGGGAAGTATATAATCCCCTTCATGTTGAAGGGATAGTCCATATTGATATGGATCCAGAACAACGGATCGTTAAGATCAGTAAATACCTGATGGTAGAATTTCTTGTATTCCTCATCGGTACAATCCCTGGGGTTCTTAAGCCACAGAGGACTTGTGTCGTTGATGGGCTTCTCTTCCTTCTTTTCGTCCTTTTCATCCTTCTTTTCCGGAATCTCTTTCAGGTAGATCTCATACTGAAGGAATTCAAAATACTTTTTGATGATCTCCCTCAGTTTCCATATATCCAGGTATTCCTGAGAATCTTCATCCAGCTTGAGGGTTACCTTGGTTCCTCTTCCCTTCCGGTCCGATGGCTCCATGGAATACTCGGTATCACCGCTGCTCTCCCAATGGACAGCCTGGGCACCCTCCATATATGACAGGGTATCGATGTACACCCTTTCAGAGACCATGAAGGATGAATAGAATCCCAGGCCAAAATGGCCTATAATCTGCTGATCGTCGGTTTTGTCGTGGTATTTCTCGATAAAATCCCTGGCTCCTGAAAAGGCAATTTGGTTGATGTATTTCTTGACCTCTTCAGCCGTCATCCCGATGCCATTGTCGTCTATGCTCAGGGTTTTGTTTTCCTTGTCCAGAATGACCTCAATTCTGGGCTTGAAGTCATCCTCAATCTTAGCCTCTCCCATATCCGACAGCTTTTTGAGCTTACTGATGGCATCGGCTGAGTTGGATATCAGTTCCCTTATGAAGATATCCCTCTCAGAATAGAGCCATTTCTTGATGATGGGGAAAATGTTTTCGGTGTGAATAGAAAGATTTCCTTTTTCCTTAGTCACTTTATTATCACCCCTGCATTTGCTGAGTATTCTTTGTTTCAAACTCCATGAAATATGATAATATCAAGGTCAGAGTATGTCAAGAATAGCCATGAGCCTGAAACATAAAGCCTTTATAGCTTAAAAAAGAGGATATTCCAACCAGAAACACCCTCTTTCTCCCTATTAATTATTATTACCGCCTTCATACGGCTTCACTGTCTGAAGTCTCTTCCCCGCCTAAGTTCTGAAGCGACCTTAGCTGTGCTCTTATGATGCTCTCAACCTTCGTTCTGTAGGCTTCCACCTCTCTTTGCAGCCTTTCAGCCTCAAAACGGATGGACAGCACCTCATGATTGGCATCCTCTATGATTTTCCTTGCCGACAGCTCTGCTTCCTTCTGAATGTTTTCAGCATTTTTCTTGGCGTTTTGAATAATCTCGTCACTGGTTTGCTGGGCGATGATCAGGCTGTTTTGAAGGGACTGCTCAATTCCTTTATAGTAATTGAGCTTGTCCTGAACATCATCAAGCTTCTCCTTCAGCTTGTTGTTCTCCTTGATATAAGCGCTCATGTCCTCGACGATCTTATCCAGCACATCCTCCACCTGAAGCTGGTTAAAACCAAATAAAGAACGCTTGAAAAGAATGTTTTGGATGTCATTTGGCGTAAAATTCAACCCGTTCACCCCCGATTAATACCATAAAAACAAATGGCAGCTGTATCTATGCAGAAACACTCCAAAATATATATCCGAAGCATTTACCTGAGCAGACGACTGATGAAATACAGGATGATCATCACAACTATCGGCGATAAATCCATTCTCATCTTCATCCTGCGTTTGCGGTATCCACGCTCCAGGAGCCTTCTGACGGGTACTAAAAGAGGTTCCGAAACCTGAATGATGAACCTCATGGGAGCGGAATCTCTTTTAACAACAATCAACTCACAGAGCACTCTTAACAGGATAATAGCTTCCATTGCATAAACAACGGAGCGGAGTGCAAAAACAGCAGCCTGCAAAACTGTCATCAGTTTATTTTACCCAGGAGAAAACACCTTTATTTCGCATCTCATCTTTCAAATCGCCGGTAATCTCTATGCTCGCCGGCGTGGCTAAAAAGATGCCGCTGGATATCTTCTGGATATCACCGTCTAGGCAATAAACAGCGCCGCTCAAAAAATCCACCATTCTCTGAGCAAGAGGTGTTTCCACGTTTTCCACATTCATGATGATGGGCTTGTTGGATTTGAGATGATCGCACAGATCTCTGGCCTCAAGGATGTTCTGGGGAGACATGATAACAACCTTAAGATGGTTGTTGTTATGCATGCTGAGAACCTTTCCCTGTTGGGTTTTGCGGGTGGATTGGAAGTCATGCCTTTGAGGCACACTATCAATTATGTCATCCTCATAAAAGTCGTCCTCATCGTCATGATTGGACTCCCAACCCACAAAATTCAGAAACTTCTCAAGCGCTTTAGCCATCGTATCTTCCTCCAGTTCTCTTAAGTAAAAATAAACCGGTTACGGCAGGTAGACCCTTTCTCCGAAAATCGCACTGCCAATCCGGACAATGCTGGCACCTTCTTCAATGGCAATCTCAAAGTCATTACTCATGCCCATTGAAAGAAATTCCATATTCATATTTTCTATTCTTTCCCTCTCTATGTCAACTGCTATTTTTCGTAATTCCCGAAAAACCCAGCGAACCTCTTCGGAATCCTCAGTATAAGGAGCAATAGTCATAAGTCCTTTAATATGAATATTACCCAGTTTGGACACAGCGCTAACAAAATCTTTCAATTTTTCGGGTGACACGCCGGCTTTGGTTTCTTCCCCCGATACATTGACCTGCACCAGGACATCCCAGACCTTCCCTATTTTCTCGCCCCTTGCCTGAAGGGCCTTTGCCAGCCCCTCCCTGTCAAGGGAATGGATGAGGCTCACCCGGTGATCCAGGTATTTCACCTTGTTGGTTTGCAGGCGCCCAATAATATGCCAGCGACACTCTCTGTCTATTATATCGGCCTTCCTGATGAACTCCTGAACCCTGTTTTCGCCAAAATCCCGAAGTCCAAGATCATATGCCTTCCGCATAAGGTCAGGCTCTACGGTCTTTGTAACACCCACAAGAAGGATATCATCCGGGTTGCGCCCTGCCCTCAGAGCCGCATTGCGGATCCTGTCATGTATTGCTTCAAGATTCTCTCTAAGCTGTATGTTTTCTTCCTGAATCAAAGGTCTATCACCTGTCCCTCTTCAATATTTCTGGGATCTACAATGTAGAGATCAAAGATATTGACAAGTTCTTCCTCATCGACTCCCGCCAGGTTCTCGATGATGGCATAGTAGTCCTGTTTTGCCATGATGCGCACACGTCTGTAACGTGCCTTGCTCATGTCTATGACGATAATATCGGCTGTCTGATCCACAGAATTTATATTGACCAAACTTTCAAGGGGCACCTTCATCCCCGAAACGCTCTGTAAGATAAGATTCCCGGTAACCCCGCGCATATCCATGGTAAGCTCGATATACCGGGTCATACTGGCTACCACTACCCATTTGTTACCGTCGCTCTCCCCGAAACCTTCTATGATAACCGGAATCCGCTGGTTCATTCCGTCAAGCTCAACCTGAAGCTCCAGCTGCTTCTCATTTATCTGTTGCTTCTCGAACATAACCTGCAATTCTTTTGCCATATCCTTTGATATGTAGAAAACAAGCCATGCTTCATCGTTTGTTACAAGCTTCCCATAATGATCTTCGGATCTCACTTCTATCTCGGGAGGAGTTATCCACTTTTCGGAGCCGGTTTCATCCGCCAGAACTTCGTCAATATCTTTGAAGGTAATGGCTTTTCTCTCATCAGGTGTCCAGCTCTCGTACCCGTCGCAATAATAGGATACAACGCCGGAAGCAGGCGATCTGATACTCTGGACGGACTTAGCCTGGCTCTTTTTGAGTCTTTCCAGTTCCTCTATTTCAGGGCCGAACCTGGAATTGGAGCCAAGACTCTCTAAAATAGTGCGGGCTCTTGCTTCAAGAACTCGGTCCATTGAGTTTCTTATCGATCCTAAATCGCTGAGATCCCCGGAATTGGAGTAATCGGTGAGCTTGCTGATCTGCTTTTCAATGGCTTCCTCCCAGATCTTTCTATCGCTTCCCGTAGCAGTTTCGTATTCACTGATAACACGCTTTAAAAGCTCTATCTCCATCTGCCTGTAATTCTCAACAAGGTCCTTCATCTCCTTGTTGATAAGGGTGGCCACCTCCTGATTAGCACCCACCTTTTCACCATAGGAAACCGTGGGAATGAGAATACCTGATCCCGGAGAAATGAGAAGCTGTTCCTTTCTGATAATTACACCCGACAGTGGTGTCGTAACCTCAAGTGTGGCGGTTTTGATAACTGCAATCTCGGTATTGGACGAAAAGAGCCAGTTCCACAGGGCAGGCATGTAGATCATCATAAGAACAAGAACCAGAAGGCTGAAAAGTCTCCTGCGATTTCTCTTCTTCTTCTTTTTTTTCTGCATGTTTCTTTCCTGGCTTTTTGTCATTTGCATACCAACCTCCGGGGAAAGGCTATAAGTTTATAATTCCCCGTAAAGAAAGCTCCTGAATCGCGCTCATAACACCCAGTTTAACGTGTTCATACACAAGGCCGCCCTGCATGTAGGCAGTATAGGGGGGCTTAATGGGGGCATCAGCGCTCAGTTCTATTGAAGAACCCTGGATGAAGGCTCCTGCGGCCATGATGACTGGTGAATCATATCCCGGCATCTCCCAGGGCTCGGGTGTTACAAAAGCATCTACCGGCGACCCTTTCTGTATTCCCTGGCAAAACGCAATAACTGCATCCTCACGGTTGAAGCGTATGGCCTGGATCAGATCGCAGCGTTGGTCGAAGGGTCCCGGCCAGGTCTCAAATCCTAGACGTCTCATAATCTCGGCAGTGAAAACCGCGCCCTTGAGGCTCTCGGCAACGATATGGGGTGCCAGGAAGAATCCCTGGAACATCAGCCTGTTCTGTCCGAGGGTGGCTCCCACTTCCCTGCCTATACCCGGAAGGGTCATACGGTAGGATATCTTCTCCACGGCATCACGGGTTCCCGCAATGTACCCGCCGGAGGGCACAATTCCGCCTCCCGGGTTCTTGATGAGGGATCCTGCCATGACATCAGCACCCACGCTGGTAGGCTCTAGAGTCTCAACAAACTCACCATAGCAATTGTCAACCATTATCAGTATATCTTTTCTTATTGCCTTAACGGTCTCCACAACCCGGGCGATCTGCTCTGTAGTTACAGGCGGCCTGAAGGCATATCCCCGTGACCTTTGCAGAAATACCATTCTTGTGCGCTCGTTTATGGCTCCGGTTATAGCCTTGAAATCAATCTCTCCGTTTTTTAGTTCAATCTGCTTGTAGGTAATGCCAAACTCCTTCAAAGAACCCGACCCAGGTATTCCCCTGATGCCGATAACCTCGTCCAATGTATCGTAGGGCTTGCCAGTTACCGAGAGCAGTTCATCCCCCGGCCTCAACAGGCCGTACAAGCACAGAGCCAGTGCGTGGGATCCGCAGGTGATGCTGTGCCTTACAAGGGCATCCTCTGCCCCGAAAACATGAGCATACACCGCCTCCAGAATCTCCCGGCCTCTGTCGTTATAGCCATACCCGGTTGTTCCTGAAAAATGCGTATCACTGAGTCTTTCACGCTGCAGGGCTTTTATGACTCTTAGCTGGTTGATCTCTCTTACCGCTTCAATCCGTCCAAAAGCTTCCTTTACAGCTTCTTCAGTGTCTTTTGCCAATTCCAGTATTGAATCCTTGATTCCGAATTCACCATAGATGCTTTTCTGATGTTTCATAGATACCCCTGTCCAGTCCGTCTTATATTTATATATCGGCACTTTCTGTTTCTTTTATTTCCTCGTACTCCTCTTCCTGATCGGATTCGGAAGCCTTTTTCTCTGCGGCCTCCTCCAGCTCCTTTAAGGTGTTCTCCACCTGTTCCTTTGTGATGGTGCTGGTATTCCAGAAGCTGAGGGTCAGGGCTGTCCGGCACATATATAGCGCTTGATCCAGTTCTCCGAAATGTGCAAGAACCCGGGCGTAGTTGTGAAATGCCTCAGGGAAGCTCGGTCTGAGATTCATGAGTTGCTCATATATTTCCCGGGCTTCCTCGTATTCTCCCCGGAGCAGACGTGTGCAACCTAAATTGTCCAGAATGACTGCATTGGTATTATTGAAGTCATAGGCTTCAAGGTTGAAGCTCAGAGCCCTGTCGAGATCGCCTTTTTCCAGGTATAAAAAGCCCAGGGTGCCATAGGCGTTGGAATTCTTGTAGTTCTCTATGACTTTCTCCATAAGCGTAATGGCCTGGTCAATCTCACCCTTTTTCCAATGTACCAGAGCCTTTGTAACATAGAGTGGCCTTTTGATGTCTTCCCTAGCTGCTTCTGAGAGAGTCTGATTTATCTGAACATCGGCCTCTTCTGTATGTCCAAGCTTCAACAGCAGCCATGCATAGGCTCCCCTGATACCGTAGTTTTTCGGTCCCAGTTTCAATGCAGTTTCAAGTCTTTTGAGGGCCTTTTCATGGTCACCACTACGGTATGCCCGTGTGGCAAGGTTGTTGAAGATCATGGAAAGGTTCATGATTACCAGATATATTGCAGTCAAAATAATACCGCCCGCAGTCCCCAGATAGGTAAAAGCCAGATAGAGAGTAGCAAGCGGGATAACAAACCTGATAAGCAAAGCGGCAATTTTATTCATATAAACCTCCGGTGCAAGGTAATGTGATCAGCCTTCAGGAAAGTTTCCGGCAAAAGGCATCAAAACAAAGCCTGCTTCAATCTGCAGGCTTATTCATCATATCATTTTAATGCAGTTTTTTCAATTGAGCCGGGAAAATCAATCACCAGGAGATTTGCTTTCCAGATCATCCTTCATGGGCAGGAAAATGGAGAAACGTGTACCCCCGCCTTCGCGGCTGGCTATTTTAATCCTGCCGCCGTGCCGCAGTATTATGATCCGGGCTATTGAAAGCCCAAGCCCATGCCCTCCCAGGTTGCGCTCCCTTGCAACATCCACCCTGTAGAAGCGATCAAAAATGCGTGGCAGATCCTTTTCGGGGATCCCTATGCCCGTATCCTCAACCACAACAACTGCATACCCATCTTCCTCATTCAGTCTGAAGGTCACGGTGCCATCAGCCGGCGTGAACTTCAGGGCATTATCGGCAAATATCCTGAGGGCTTGTTTGATTCTGGCTCGATCTCCGTATATGGTAAGACCCGGTGTAATAATGCTTTCAATTTCATGGCCTGTATCAAGCATCTTTGTTTCCTTCGCCATCTCTTCAATCATATCGCTGATATCAAAGTGATCCTTAACAAGGAGCAGCGAATCCTGATCGTTTCTTGCGATGAACAGAAGTTTTTCCACCAGATCCTGCATGTTGACAGACTCATTTTTAATAGCAACAATGGATTCCTGAAGGATCTCCCTGTCGTCCTTGCCCCACCTTTCAAGCATCCCGGCATAGCCCTGGATAACTGAGATAGGAGTCCTAAGCTCATGGGACGCATCCGATACAAACTGATTCTGCTTCTCATAGGCCTTCTCTATACGATCCATCATCCTGTTGAAGGTCAGGGCAAATTCAAGGAGTTCATCGGTGGCATCACTGACATTGAGCCTCAGATTCAAGTTCTGTGAGGAAATAATGCTGGCTTTGCTGATCATCTCGTCAATGACCCCGAAACTCTTGCGGGTCACCACATGACCCCTAAAATAGATAACAGTAAGGGAAACAGCAAAGATCAAAAGCCCTGAAAGCCCTAAAACTATCAGTTTTTTCAGGTGAAAGGCCACATCGAAAAAGGTCTGGATATAAACCCTTTGCCCCCCTGGAAGATCAACCCTGTTTGAGAGGGACATGTAGGTTTTGCTGTTTATGCTTTGAAAGTGGATCGGAAAATGGCTGACAATGCGGACCTGTGGAAAGCTTGATGCCAGTATGGTATATTCCTCATCTAGAAGGATGAAGGATTGATCCTGGGACTGGTTTACCGCATCAACCATTTCCTCAACCCTTCTTGCGCTCATGATTTGATCCAGCCGGGGCTTTACCTCCCGGATCAGGCCTTTGCAATCCAAAACTGCTGTTACCGCCAACATGATGAACAGCCCAACCGACATGCACAGGATGAACATCCTGTTATAAGAAGATGAAATCTTGGATGCAAGGGATATCCGGGGCTTTTCATCGGTTTCCCGGCCAGGCACGGAAGGGCTTACAGGCTTGGTTTGGTTGGGTTTGTCCTTCCCCGATACTATTCTGCTATCCTGGTTACTCCTGGTACTCAAAGATATACCCCACTCCACGGATGGTTCTTATGAAGTTGACCCCGTACTTTTGATCAATCTTGCTTCTTAAATATCTCACATATACATCGGTCACATTGGTGTCCCCAATAAAATCGTATCCCCAGACATTCTCAATGAGCTTTTCACGATCCAGCACAATTCCCTTATTCTCCATGAAATAGAGTAAAAGATCGTATTCCTTCTTGCTTAAGGGCACTTCCTCCCCATCATAGGTCACCCGGTGCTGCATCTTGGAGAGTACAAGCTTTCCGCAAGTAATGGTATCCTCATTGTTCTCCTTTGCTGCCGCTTTACGCTTCAATGCCACACGGATCCTGGCCAGCAGCTCTTCAATGGCAAATGGCTTGGTGACATAATCATCAGCCCCGCTGTCAAGACCGGTAACCTTGTCGGAAATGTCGTCCTTGGCTGTCAGCATGATAATGGGCAGATCTGAGAATTTTCTCACCCTTCGGCATACCTCAATGCCACTCATCAGGGGCAGCATCAGATCCAGCACCACAAGACTGAAATCCCCGTCTTTTATGCGCTCAAGCCCGCTCCTGCCGTCGGAGGCTATCTCTACCTCATAGCCCTCATGCTTGAGTTCCAGCTCCAGAAACCTGGCGATCTTACTTTCGTCCTCCACTATAAGAATCTTCTCCCCCATAAGCGCCTCCAAGATATGGTTTTAGCACAGGAAAACCAAGTCATCCTGTGCCATACTCATTAGAATCAAAGGATCATGAATCTATTCGATGGTATATTCCTTGTAGCCATCCTCTTTGTCTTCCTCTCCCTTTCTTGGTTCAGTAGGATTAGAAGGGACGGGAGGTTGGTTTTTCTCCTTCACCTTATCGGATATATTGCTGAAAAAAGCGTTAACATCTACATTCTGGCTTTTCACGTTGCGGATGGTCACTTTATAGCCCAGCATGACCAAAAACACGAACATGACCACGACAATGATCCAAAACGGGAGTAAGAACAGGAAGAGAATTATCGGAAGACTGAATAAAACCGATTTGCTGTCCTCTACATATACCCTGGTGTCAAACCCTTTTTGCAATATATCTGAGAACTTATGACCATAGTCCTGCTGATTCCTGTTTTTTTGGAAGCTTTGGCCGTGGTGTCTTTCACGTTGCCCGGATCTTCCCGTTTTGCTCCGTTCAAAATCTATGATGGCATCCAGAACATCCCCATTATTTCGCTCAAGATAATACTTGGCGTCCTCATAACTGCTGTTGGTTCGCTTTCTGAATTCATCAATCTGTTCCATTGTAATCATCGATCTCACCTCCAACCCAAGCGATGTCCCAAATTATTTGCTCCTGGCCTGGGTTCTTTCCCTTATGCGGCTGATGATGTTGTCAAGGTTATAATTCTCATCCTGCACCTCGCGAATAATGAACCTGTAGCCCATCAACATCATTCCAATTACTATCAGGATGATTATGTGCCATGCAGGAACAAGAATTATCGGGAACAGTATGGGTATACTAAAGGTTTTACCTGTTTTATCGGCAATTACAACCCGGATATCCAGAAGCCTTTGGAGTACCCTTAAAATCCTTTGTCCAAAATCAGCCCGGGGGCGGCGGTTTTCGAAACCATGTCTTCCATAGTGATGTCCATGATTACGGTCTCCGGCTCGCTCAAAGGCAATTATGGCCTCCAGCATATCGCCATTATACTTTTCCAGATAATACTTTGCATCGTCATAGCTACAATTTGTACGCCTTCTGAATTCATCGATCATCTCAATGGTTATCATTTATCCGCACCTCCGTAAAACATAAGGGGTAGTTTACGAATTCATTGTAACCTTAAAGCATTAGGTGCATCTTCATGATCCATTAGAGTTTTATTAGAATCGGCATCAAAAGGCGTTAATACTATTCCCACTCGGCAAATTCAGATATAGTAGGGTGTATTTGAGGTGATTTCGCAGGAAAAACTTTCGCAAATATGTTAATATTCCACCTGCTATTTTCGGCTGTAAAGTTTATTAGTATCAAAATAGTATCACAAAAGGCTGGGAAATACAACAGAATTATGTGGAGCTCTACATAATTCCGGCACGGACGGACGCTGTCAGGCACAGCGGATAACAGCCTTGCAAGAGGCGTTGTACCTGCGCTGGATATATTCTTGATAGGCTTTCTGGTCTGTCATGGAAATTCCCCCTCTCTGAATAATAGTGCGGGGCGGCAGCACTCCTTGCTGTCGCTCCTTGACTGCCTAACTGCGAAACCGGGCGGGGCTGTCAACGGTGGGCGAAGCCCGTTCATCTTGACCGCCCGCTGGCTCGGCTGGCTTTGCTATTTACCCGACAAACTTGAATTTATTGTAAGGTATCACGTTTTACCTTCTTAAGCCTTACTATCATTACCATAGGAATTTCTTTGTTGGTTTTGAAACATTCTTCATAAAATCCATCAATGACAAATCCAGCTCTAAAACAAAGGTTAAAAATATCTTGTATGGAACGATGAT
>JAAYTP010000101.1 GCA_012518025.1 Clostridiaceae bacterium | reverse complement strand
TATGCTCCCGGTGAGCAGAAGAATCCATCATTTTATAGATGGACGGTAAGATCATTATATGATCATCAGTTTTTAGCAGATCAAGGCTTTGTCCCCGGAAAGGGAATGGACAGAACCAAATTCAAGTGGACACAGGAGAAATATGAACAGGTTCTTCTCCATACTTGCCAGATAATTTACGGACCGAGTCAAGGTAAAGCTTTTTATGACTTTGTCATAGAAAAAAATATCAATGATGCCATGGTGGAGGAAATTCTTACTGACAAGTATTTCGGCATGCTTCCAGGGGCAAATATTGAAATAGCGTATTACCGCAGCTATCCGGGTGCTGTACTAAAAAGTTTCTGGACGGGCAAGCCGGAGGTGAGGAAATGAGGAATAGTATATGTTCATTTGTTATGATGATTATTCTATAATTTAACACATCCTTAAACTGTCATTGCGAGGAGGCGGAGCCGACGAAGCAATCTCACAGATCGCCACGCTACGCTCGCAATACAATAAGGGATCCCGTAAAACAAGGGCGCATTGCAACCGGGCTTTACGGGATCTCTGCACTTTACTCATGCTGTCTGTTTTTAGCCATGATATTTATCAAGTGTTCTTCCATCCACTGTCCTGTTCAAGAAGGCTGAGGGCCACATCTACATTTTCCTTTGCCAGAACCACCAAACGCTCCCTGGCATTCTTCAGCTTTTCACGCATGACTTCGCGGTTTTCCCAAAGATCGTCCAGAAGCCTGTATACCTTCTGACAATCCATGTTGAGGGGAGTACCGGCAGATAGCTGGGATACTTCTTTCAGGAAGGCATCCACCTTTGGTTCATAGACCAGCCCCAGAACCGGAACCATCTGATTGGATGCATAGATGAGGGAATGAAGGCGCATGCCGATCATAAGTGTAAGGCGCTGGATAAAGCCAAGGAGCTCTTCAGGCTGGTAAAGGCCGCGTATCAGCCAGGCCTTACGGCTCATTCTCTTGATGATGGCCTCGCAGACATTCACATCTGAGGGATGCTGCATGGGGATGAAAACAGGATGGGCATCGAAACGATCCACACAATAATCTGCAAGGGCTGCTATGCTATCCAGATAGGACATATCGGCCCATTTACGCACCGAGATACCTATTAAGGGTTTGTCGGAAGGTATATTCTCTTCGGCCATGATCCTGTCAACGTCCTTTGCAGGAACCGGATCCAGGAGGATGGCGGGATCGGATGTGATTTGTATGGGTGGCTTTGTAACCCCCATCCTTTTAAGCTCTTCATAGGACACCGGCTCACGAAGTGTTATGGCATCCAGTTGGTTCAATACCTTTGTAGCATTCCGCCGGTTAATCCTGCGGTTTATGGGGCCAATCCCGTTTGCAAAGAGCATGGCCTTTGCCTTGTAGCGCTTGGCCAGCCGCAGCATGGACAGATAATACATGATGGAACGGGTGCTGGTGTTGTCCTGAATGAGGTTGCCGCCCCCCGCCACGAAGAGCCGGGTACGTTTAATGGCCTTTACCACATGATAGATGCTGAAGCGGTTGATGGCAAACACATCATTATTCCGCATTGCCTCTCCGGGCTTTCTCGAGAGCACAACGAAGGACAGATCGGGATCCCGCTCCCGAAGGGAATGAACAATGGACTTTAAAATAGCCTCGTCACCGCTGTTCTTGTAGCCATAATAGCCCAAAATGGCTATATCATACAGCTTACCGTCCCTTTTTTTGCGGTTTTCCAGCCGGATGATGCGCTTGTATATGTTCAGCTGAGTCTTGCACATGTTTTCAAGAGAAAAGTGCTTCTGTGCCTTTTCCTTCAGCAGACGACCCATTTCGGCTCGTTTTGCTTCGTCATAAGACAGCTCTAAAAGGTGTTGAGCCAGAGCTTTCCAATTCCCGGGCTTGATCAGGTATCCGTTAACGCCCGACTCAATGAGATCTGCCAGACCGCCTACCCGGGTACTCACAGTTGCCCTTAAGCAGCGGGCACCTTCCAGAATGACATAGGGAAAGCTTTCGCTGATGGAGGTTAGAACATTGATATCAATCACCTGGAAAAAGTCATAGGGCTCATTTATCATGCCTGTAAAGCATATCTTGTCCCGCACTCCTAACTTTTCGGCAAATTGCTCAAGGCGAGGCCTTAGTTCATCCCCGGGTCCGGCGATAAGGAACCGCACCTTCTGATTCTTCATGGAAACCTCAGCTGCAGCCCTGATAAAGGTTTCATGATCCTTGACAGGATCCAGCCTTGCCATGATTCCCACAAGTATGGAGTCTTCGGGGAAGGGGATGTTATAACGCTTAAAAAACTCCTGCCGGGTGCAGGGCGGGATATGGTTATCGAACGGAATACCGTTATACACAGTAAAGATGTGCTGAGGGTTAAATCTTCGGGAGATCAGCATATTCCGGTAGCTGTCGGATACACCGATATGATAGTCAATCTTCCTGATGGAGACCATATTGATGACGCCAAAGGATAGCTGCTTTAGCATGTTGTTCATGTAATCCAGTCGATAGTCGCTGTGAATGGTTGTGACCACCGGGATTCCGGTTATGCGCCTGATGATGGACGCAATCATATTGGCCTTGGCGCCATGGGAGTGGATCACATCATACTTGTTTTCCCTCACCAGTTTCAAGGTTTTCCTTATATCAACCAAAATATTGCCTGTACGAATGACGCGGGCATCAATGCCCATGCTTACCGCATCATCGTGGAAAGGACCCTTTCTGTAACTGACCAGGGTGACCTCAATATGCTTGCCCAGTTCCTTTATCAGTGAGAGGACATGGCTTTTTGCGCCGCCTACGTCGCCCCCGCCGATCAGGTGTATTATCTTCATTCGTCTTACCTCTGATAATGGTTTTCTCTGTCTTTATACACGTTACACTGAATCTTTATAGCCCGATATCCTTCCATTCTCCATGGTACAGAATACGCTGGGACTTGTAGCCCACATCCCTCAACAGCTCATAAACCTCCTCAAAGCAGCAGTCTATGGTGTCGGGATGGTGTGAATCCGAATTGACCATGACGGGAATGTCCATATCCAGGCAGCATTCCAGGATCCACCGGCTGGGATAGGGTTCTTTCACATAGCCCCTTGAGATTCCTCCGGTGTTGATTTCAAGGATGGTATGGGAAAGGGAAATCACTTCAAGGGTGTTGAGGACTTCATCACGGTACCATTCATCTGTTTCATCAAAATAGCGCCCGCCCTGGTTGTTTTTCCTGATGACATCCAGGTGTGCAACGATATTGGGAGTCATCTTCATGAGCATTTCCCTGACAAGGCCGTAATAGCCAGCAACCAGGCTCTTGATATCTCCGTCAAAATTGAGCTCAAGGTTTTCTTCAAAATCTTTGCGGGCTCCGTCAAAAGCCAGATATCTGCCTGACCTGGGATTATGAATGAAATGGATGGCACCTATGGTATAATCAATTCCCTTTTTATTACGCCAATCTACACAGCCTTTGTAATAATCGGTTTCAAGGCCTGTGTAGATCTCTATTCTGTCCTGATATTTTTCCTTGAGTGATTTTGTCAAATCAATGTATTCGTCTATGGATTCCTGTTTCATATGCCAGCTGGTGTCAAATAAAACAGGCGCGTGGGCCGAGAAACCAAAGACAGCAAAATCTTTATTCAAGGCGGACAGAACATAATCCTCCAGATCACATGTTCCGTCATCGAAACGGCTATGGGTGTGAAATGTGCTTTTTAGCATGATTACTTTCTTTTATGTCCCTTCTTTCCGTTTTTGTTGAGCACCTTAAACATCTCGCCAATGGACTTTAAGGATACAAGTTCCAGGTGACGCTTTATCTTCTTGGTGGTAGTCTTCTCAAACTCGCCTTCCCTGATCTCAAAGTGCCTTATCTTCTTGTAGGTGGAGAGCTTCTTGTTAGCCTTTAAAACCTCTTGCTTAATCAGCTTGTGCAGTTCCTCGGGAACCGGAACCTTTCCGAATTTCTCAACGATTACTTCCATATTGGGAACGATTTTTGCACAGACAATGGTATCTTCACTACTATCGTCATCCACACCGTATACAAGGGATTCTTTGATATACTCACTTTTGTTGAGATAGAGTTCCACATCCTCCGGGAATATATTCTTGCCGTTTTTGGTTACAATAACATTCTTCTGGCGCCCGGATATGTACAGAAAACCGTTCTTGTCGATATAGCCGTTGTCCCCTGTATAGAGCCAGCCATCACATAAAACCGCTTCGGTTGCTTCCGGGTTATTATAATAGCCCAGCATGGTGATGGGGCCTCTGACCTTGATTTCCCCTATGCCGTCGGGACCGGGGTTGTCTATCGCAACCTCAACTCCCGGAAGGGGAAGCCCGGCGGATTCATCCCTGTAATAGTCAAGCCTGTTAACAGATACTATGGGAGAGCATTCTGTCAGGCCATAGCCCTGCATGATATTAAAGCCCATAGCTCGAAGAGCCCTGGAGACCTTGGGATTCAATTTAGCGGCACCAGAAATGATCAGCCTGAGATTGCCGCCAAGATTGTCCATGACCTCCTTGAAAAGCTGTCTGCGAACATCGATTCCCATCCTGAACAAGAGACCGGAAACGAACAGCCCGAACTTCAAAGCTATGAGACGCTTTTCCTTCTGAGCTTTTTTAATCACTTTGTAGTACACATTCTCAAGTATCAGAGGAACGCTCATCATGATGGATGGTTTGTATTCCTGCAGGTTCTTGTTTATATGCCTTAAGCCTTCACAGAAACAGATTGTTACACCCAGGAAGACCATGGTCAAAAAACCTGCTGTGCATTCATAGGTATGATGAAGGGGCAGAATGGACAGAATGGAGTCATTGTAATCGGCGTAAAGGAGCTTGGACACTGCCATGATGTTGCTGGCAATATTGCGGTGAGAAAGCATGACCCCTTTTGACTGGTCGGTGGTACCAGATGTAAACAAAAGTGCGCCCATCACATCTGGATCGATGACTGCGTGGGTAAATTCAGTGTAGCCGTCTTCCATCAAAGCCTGACCTTCCGCCAAAAGTTTGGAAAAGGACAGCACCTCATTATTGTTTTCGGGGTCAAAGCAGATAATGTTCCTTAGCGTTTTCAGGTTTTTTTGTTTATTGATAAGGGTTGAAACATAGTT
>JAAYTP010000100.1 GCA_012518025.1 Clostridiaceae bacterium | reverse complement strand
AATGAAGGAGGTAGAACAGATGAGTGAATCTGTTGTTTGTGCATTTGAAAGGACTGAAAAGGGCAGAAAGGCGAGAAGAGAGGGTTTTATTCCCGGTGTGGTCTATGGAAAAGGGGTTGAGTCCGTAAGCATAAAACTGGAGCAGAAAGATTTCAGAAGGGTTTTGCAGGGGCGCTCCATGACTTCCATGTTCAAGCTGAAGCTTGGAGATAAGGTGCAAAACTGTATTATTAAAGAAATTCAGAAGCATCCCATCAAAGGGGAAATCCTTCATATTGACCTTCAAGCTATTGACAGGGATGAGGTCATCCGGCTGAAAGTACCTGTTGTTTTTGAGGGTAGGGAAAAATTGGCATCGAACAGATATCTGCTTCAGGAGTTTATAAATGAAGTGGAGATTATGGTTAAGGCCGCTGATATGCCGGAGTTAATTAGCATTGATGTTGGGAACAGAGAACTGGGCGAAAAGATTACCATCAGTGATCTCTCAATCAGCGATGATATCAAGGTTCTGCATGATGACGATGAAGTCCTTGCAGTTGTATCTGCTGCAAAAGTGGATATAAAGGCGGATAGCGAATCAGCAAGTGAAGATACCGCTGAAACGGACAGCAACTCAGGCAGTGAATCTGACGGCAATGAAGGCTGATATAAGTTTAACTTCATTGACAAACGGGTAAAAAGACAGTAGAGTATAAATTGCTGAGCCAGAAGAATTATCTAATGGCAAAGCGATGATTCGATATTTTCCTGACGCCGAATATAGGGATATAAGGCGGAAGGCACAGGCAGTTTTATATTTTATTTAGGATTTCTGCGCCTTCAAAAGGCGCTTTTTATTGTAATAATAACAAGAACCCTGGTTCCGCTTACAATCTGCATTGCGTGGCGGAAGGGGCTTGCTGCTTGGAGGTTTAGAAAAATGGAGACAAGGGTCGCTATTATTGGAATCATTGTTGAAGACAGCACTTCTGTTGAAAAACTCAACAACATTTTGCATGACTACGGGGATTACGTTATCGGTAGAATGGGTCTGCCCTACCGTGAGAAAGGTATCAGCATCATCAGCCTTGCGGTTGATGCTCCCCAGGACATCATCAGTGCACTTTCGGGGAAGCTGGGAAGGCTTCCCGGGGTCAGCACAAAAACATTGTACTCCAAGATGACAGGAATGACCAGGAAAGAGGAATGATATGGAACAGCTCATTGATAAGCTTTACGAAACAAGCGCTCTTACACCGGCAGAATATAAAGAACTGATCGAACAAAGAACCCCCGAACTTTCAGAGTACCTCTTTGAAAAGGCGAGAGCCGTCAGAATTGAAAACTATGGGCACGATGTGTACATACGAGGGCTTATAGAATTTTCCAACTACTGCAGAAACGATTGCTATTATTGCGGAATCAGAAGGAGTAATCACAAAGCGGAGCGGTACCGCCTGACAAAGGAGCAGATACTTGAGTCCTGCTTAATTGGTTATGATCTGGGTTTTCGTACATTCGTTCTGCAGGGTGGAGAGGACGGGGCTTTTACCGATGAAAAAATGGTTGATATTATCGGTACAATTAAAACTGAGTTTCCTGATTGTGCCATTACCCTTTCTTTTGGCGAGAAAAGCCACGAGAGCTATAAAGCATTTTTTGATGCAGGGGCTGAACGCTATCTTCTGCGCCATGAAACAGCGAGTGCCGGTCATTATGGCCAGTTGCATCCTAAATCTCTGACCCTTGATAAAAGAAAGCAATGCCTGTATGACCTTAAAGAGATAGGATACCAGGTGGGGTGCGGGTTCATGGTGGGCTCTCCCTATCAAACCACCGATTGCCTCGTTGAGGATTTGTTATTTATTAAAGAGCTAAAACCCCATATGGTTGGCATAGGTCCCTTTATACCGCATCATGGGACCCCCTTTGCTGACAGGGAAGCGGGAACCCTGGAACTGACTCTGTTCCTGCTTGGCATTATCCGTTTAATGCTCCCGTCGGTTCTGCTACCTGCCACCACGGCACTTGGAACCATCCACCCTAAAGGGAGGGAACTTGGTATCCTTGCTGGTGCGAATGTGGTTATGCCCAATCTTTCGCCAAAAAGCGCAAGACAGAAATACCTGCTTTATGACAACAAGATCTGCACGGGGGATGAAGCCGCAGAATGCCGATACTGCATGGAAAAAAGATTGGAAAGTATAGGCTATAGAGTGGCCGTCTCCCGCGGAGACCATAAATCATTTCAATAAATGGATTCCATTTGCTGAAGGGAAAGATTCTCTGACCCGTATAAGAAAGGAGTTTTATCATGTACGATCCAAAATCATCGAAGGCTGAAGAATTCATTTCTCATGAGGAAGTTCTTGAAACGCTTGAGTATGCGCAAAAGAACAAGAACAATGCAGAACTGATTGACAGTATCATTGAAAAAGCCAAACTGCGTAAGGGGCTGTCCCACAGGGAGGCATCGGTCTTGCTTGAATGTGAGATGCCCGATAAGAACCAGGAGATCTTTGCACTTGCCGAGCAAATCAAGAAAGATATCTATGGTAACCGTATTGTCCTGTTTGCGCCCCTGTATCTGTCCAACTATTGCGTAAATGGGTGCGTATACTGTCCGTACCACAGAAAGAACAAGCACATCACCCGAAAGAAAATGACTCAGGAGGAAGTCCGCCGGGAGGTTATCGCCCTTCAGGATATGGGACACAAGCGCCTTGCCATTGAATCCGGGGAGGACCCGGTAAACAATCCCATCGAGTATATCCTTGAATGTATTGATACGATCTACAGCATCAAGCATAAAAATGGAGCCATCCGCCGTGTAAATGTCAATATCGCTGCAACCACGATAGAGAACTATAAAAGGCTTAAAGATGCCGGGATCGGTACATATATACTCTTTCAGGAGACCTACCATAAGGAGAGCTATGAAAAGCTGCATCCCACAGGCCCCAAGCATGATTATGCCTATCACACCGAGGCAATGGACAGAGCTATGCTTGGCGGCATTGATGATGTGGGCTTGGGAGTCTTGTTCGGACTTGAAAACTACCGCTATGAACTTGCGGCTTTGCTGATGCATGCAGAGCACCTTGAAGCGGTTTTCGGTGTGGGCCCTCATACTATCAGCGTGCCGAGGATACGTCCAGCTGATGACATAGACCCTGAGGCATTTGATAATGGAATAGGTGATGATATACTGGCCAAAATTGTAGCCTGTATTCGTATTGCCGTACCCTATACGGGAATGATTATATCGACAAGGGAAGGCAAGGCAACCAGAGAGCGTATGCTTCGTCTGGGTGTATCCCAAATCAGTGGTGGTTCAAAGACAAGTGTGGGTGGCTATTCCGAGCCCGAACCGGAAGAAGAAAACACCGCGCAATTTGATGTTTATGATACAAGGACCCTTGATGAAGTAGTTAAGTGGCTTATGGAGAAAGGTTACGTCCCCAGCTTCTGTACGGCTTGCTACAGGGAAGGCAGAACCGGTGACAGGTTTATGAGACTTGCCAAGAGCGGGCAGATCCAGAACTGTTGCCATCCCAATGCCCTCATGACTTTGAAGGAGTATCTTGAAGACTATGCTGCACATGGAACAAAGACAGTTGGTGAGACTCTCATTCAAAAGGAGATTGAGAACATCCCAAATACCAGGGTCAGAAAGATTGTGGAGGAGAACCTGGTTGAGATCAGCGGCGGAAGCCGTGATTTCAGGTTATAGGAGGAAGCCCCATGGGACTTAATAAGACACCTTCATCAAATCGTGTACATATTGGTTTCTTCGGCAAGAGGAACTCAGGGAAATCCAGCATGGTGAATGCCGTCACTGGCCAGGATCTTGCTGTAGTTTCGGATATTAAAGGCACAACCACAGATCCGGTATACAAGGCTATGGAGCTTTTGCCCCTTGGTCCGGTTGTGATCATCGACACACCGGGGATTGATGATGAAGGGGCTTTGGGGGAGCTTCGGGTTAAAAAAAGCCGCCAGGTACTTAACAAAACTGATGTGGCCGTGCTGGTAATAGACTCCCGCTACGGGAAAGCCAGAGAAGATGAAGAACTTATAGCACTGTTTGAAAAGAAGAAGATCAATTATATCATTGCCTGGAACAAAGCGGATCTACTGGAGCGGGAATGGCCGGCTGCTGAAAAAGAGATCTTTGTCAGTGCAAATACCGGACAAGGTATTGATGGGCTGAAGGAAAAAATCGTAGCCATGGCTTCGACTGAGGAGCCCGCACGCCAAATTGTGGGTGACCTTATAAGCCCGTCGGATTTTGTTGTGCTTGTTACCCCCATCGACAAGGCTGCCCCAAAGGGTCGGCTGATACTGCCCCAGCAGCAGACCATCCGCGATATATTGGATGCCGGTGCAGCCGCAATAGTAGTGAAAGACTCAGAGTACCGCCAAACCCTTGAAAAACTGGGCGAAAGGCCAAGCCTGGTCATTACCGACAGCCAGGTGTTTGACAAGGTGTCGGCAAATACTCCAGAGGGAATTTTTTTGACTTCCTTTTCTATCATTTTTGCAAGATACAAGGGAAACCTAGAAATTGCAGTGAAAGGAGCAAGAGCGCTGGAGACGCTGCAGGAAGAAGATGTTGTTCTCATTTCGGAGGGCTGTACCCATCACAGACAGTGTGAGGATATAGGTACAGTAAAGCTGCCCCGCTGGATTAAAGATTATACCAAAAAGCGACTGGATTTCAGATTTACATCAGGTACCGAGTTTCCTGAGGATCTTTCTGAATATAAAATGATTGTTCACTGCGGGGGCTGCATGCTGAACGAAAGGGAGATGAAATACCGCCTGAAATGCGCTGAGGATCAGAATGTGCCCATAACCAATTATGGGATTTTGATTGCATACATGAAGGGCATATTGGAAAGGAGCATAGCCATGTTCCCGGACCTGTGATCCATATATGTCTTCCTGCCGGGATACCGGCAGATGCTGGGAACGAGATTTTCAAAGGCTTACATCGGCTTAAACTGGTAAAGATGAATGTGATGTTGGGAAAGCGGCTTTCTTTAAGGAAAGCCCTTTTCTGTTTAATGAGGCCAGTAAATTTCTCAAAAAAACTGGTTACAGCAGAAAGGGTTTCCAAAATCAGTATGTTTGACGATATATATTGCAGATGAATGTGTAGATTGCGGGAGTGGCATTATGATAGACATCCCCCTTCTGTTATCAATATGCTTTAGTTCAATATGTATAGTGAGTTTGTTTTTAGGCATCTACACTCTCTACACAAATCCGAAAGATAGGACAAACCGCCTATTTTTTGCGCTGTCGGTGTTCTTGTTCATATGGTCTTATGGCTTTGCAATGGCAATATCAGCACCAGATTTAACAGCATGCCTGTTTTGGAGAAGATTCGCAGCCATCGGATGGGGAGTTTTTTTTAGTATCCTGCTTCATTTCATGATGGCTCTGAGCGGCAGGGCATCCTTGCTGAACAGATGGTGGAAATATGTGCTGCTCTATCTTCCGGCAGCGGTCTGTATTTCCGTATTCACCTATATCCCATGGCTCAATCCCCAGCAGTATAACCTGGTACTTACTGAGTTGGGCTGGGTCAATGTTTCTATTAAGAACTTCTGGGATTGGATATTTATACTGTATTACATATCGTACTCAATGGCTACCATATTTCTCATATGGAAATGGAGAGAATCTGCGAGCAGCAAAAACGTCAGAAAGCAATCCGTTATTGTTCTGAGGGCATTCATTATTACGCTTATACTTGGAGTCTTTACTGAGAGTGTTGTAAATAATGTTTTCTCCATCAGAATACCACAGCTTGCTCCGATTATCATGTTGCTTCCGGTGCTGTCCATCTGGTATGCGATGCAGAAGTATGGATTTCTTTATACCAGGAGAAATGTAATCGATTCGCTGCTGTTTGGTACACAGATCAGGGCAAGGGTTATACATTACCTTTCAAGCTCTCTGTTTGCAGCCAGTATATTAAATGTTATCACAATGTATTTTCTTTCTGAGAACAAGAATTTAACATCAACCCTCATGTACAGTGGTTTCATGATACTGGCCGGGATTGTTCTGGAGATAATCCACCGAATGAAAAGAAGTACCCGGCTTAAAGATTTAATCTATGCAGCAGCCTTTTTTATCCTGATACCCGTTCTCACATTGAATTTTATAGAGTTTGCCAGCGTTACGGTCTGGGCTCTTGCGTTTATATTTCTTTTCATCTCTATAGCTATGGTAAGCAAAATCATACAGATTGCTGTAGCGACGTCGATCCTGTTGACGCAGCTGGTAATTTTCCTTTTAAAGCCCAGTATATTGATGAATATTGATGTCTCAGATCATGTGGGACGGTTGGGATTGTCCGTTATAGCAATATGGATAGCATTCTTCGTTATGAATGTTTTCAGGTCGAAACTGCTTGACAATGAGTATCAGATAAGCTTTCAGTCACTGGTCACAGAGATCTCCACCCATTATATCAGCGTTGGAGAGAAGGGCTTTGATGAGGTTACAAACGAGACATTGCGCAGAACGAGTGAGTTTTTAAAGACAGAAGGCATCTTTATCTATCTGCTAAACAGGGAAAAGGATTCAATAACCTGTACATATTCATGGACAGAAGGACAGGATTCCATAGTTAAGAGACGCAGTGAGATTGATTTGAACCACTACCCATATCTTAAGTCCGTGTTTTCTACAACCAGTGTTCTGGAGATTTTTGACATGGATGATCTGCCATCAGATGAGTATAACGATATAGTGCAGATCTTAGGTGAAAAGGTCAAGTCGCTCCTGGTACTTCCCATTGAGAATAATGATAATGTCTATGGATATCTTGTACTGCAGTCGGTTAAGGAGAATAAAGCCTGGGGTACTATTGACAAAAACAATCTTATGATAATTACCAATATGATTGCCGGAACCATTGAGAGAATACAGCAGGAAAGACAGATCAACTATATGGCTTATTATGACATGCTGACAGGGATTCCTAATCGCACTCTGTTCAGAGACCGTTTAAACCAGTCTGTTATGCTTGCGGAACGAAGAAGTGAAATAATTGCAGTTATATTTTTGGATATGGATTCCTTTAAGAATGTCAACGATACAATTGGTTATGAGGGGGGAGATCAGCTCATAAAACAAGTCTCCCGCAAACTATCAGCATCGATGCGCAAATCCGATACAGTGTCCCGTTTCGGTGGAGATGAGTTTTTGATCATGGCTCATAACTTAGGAAACACTACAAATGTCCACAAAATTGCGGATAAAGTTATTAGTGTTTTCAGGACACCGTTTACAGTCCGCAACCAGGAAATCTATATTTCTGCCAGTGTTGGTATCGCTGTTTATCCCTATGACGGAAAGGATGCCGATACCCTGATAAGGAATGCGGATATAGCCATGTACGAAGCAAAATCCAAGGGGAAGGGCCAGTATTGCCTGTGTACTGAGGAAATGAAGGAGGAGATCATGATAAGGCATGATCTCTCCAATAAACTATACCGGGCGATAGAGAACAACGAACTGATTCTGCATTATCAACCCATGGTATCGGCCAGGACCGGTGAGATCCTTTGTTTGGAGGCTTTGATACGATGGAATCAACCTGATCACGGGCTTATCAGTCCGGGAGTATTCATACCGCTGGCAGAGCAGAACGGATTGATCGGACCGATTGGAGAATGGGTTCTCAGAACGGCTTGCAGCCAGACAAAGGCATGGTTAGATATGGGTCTTTCCCCAATACATATATCAGTTAATGTATCTGTACTCCAACTGCGCAATTCAAAATTTGTGGCTGCTGTAGAGAGGATACTTAAAGAAACCGGCCTGAAGGCAGAATATCTGGATCTGGAAATCACAGAGAGTGTTGCCGTGAAGGAATCAGATAATATACTGGATGTTCTTAAGGAATTAAGAGAGTTGGGGGTCGAGATATCAATAGATGACTTCGGTACCGAATACTCTTCACTGAGCAGGCTGAACCATATGCCTGTAAACCGTATCAAAATAGACAGGAGTTTTATAAACAACCTGTTCAGAAGCGAAAAAGAGCAGACATTAGTTAAAGGCATGATCCATCTTTCACAGACACTGGGGCTCACAGTTGTTGCGGAAGGTGTTGAGCACGAAGCCCAGCTTGAATTCCTGAAACAGCACGGTTGCGATGAGATTCAGGGCTACTACATCAGCCGGCCTGTTGATGCCAAAGATGTTCTGAAGCTCTTCGATGCAAAAGGGGCGCAGGATTAATCTAATAGCAAAATGTACCTGTATTTGGTATAATATCTAAAGCCTTGCTTCAATATTGTTGAGCGAGGCGGCGACATAGCGGATTGCCATGGTATTCCAAGCGTAATCCGGTTTTTATTGTTGCCTTATTCAAATACCAATACAGGGAGGAATGTAACCATGAAAAGCCTTAAAAGAGCTCTTGCGGCAATCACCATTTTTGCTGTGATAGCAGCGATCTCTGCATTCCCATCACTTGCCGCCGGTTTCAGGTATGAAGCCGAAGCAAAAATTCTCAACGACTTGAAGCTTATGGAGGGCATGGGTCTTGGAGACCAGGTCAACAGGATCCAGGGTCTTATTTTCGCGATAAAGGCAGCTGGTCTTAAAGATGAAGTAGATGCCATGTCGGATACCGAAGTTGCCAGTATACTAAAAAACGTAACAGATGCGGACCAGATCCCTCCATACGGAAGAAAATGGGCCGCCTATGCCGTTAAGAACGACTTTACCACAGGTATTGATGCGAGTATTCTACCCAAGGTTAAGTTTGCTCCATTGCAGGAGGTTTCAGGAACATCATTTCTGGTCTGGGTTTTAAAGATTGGTATGGGCTATACCGATGTGGGAACCGGCAACGCTGTTACCGATGCTGTTAAATGCGGTGTTATAAGTGAGGCTCAAGTCAGGGAACTGGGAGGTAAAGCGGCTCTTACCCGCGATGACGCTGCCGGGATCCTCTACGGCGCCTGCAAGAACGGTATAAATGCCGACGGAAGGCCATTTGTCCAGTATCTCATGGATGCCGGATTCCTCACCGAAGAACAGGTTGCCGCCGCAGGTGTTAAGATTCCTGAGATGCCGAAAGAAGTAGGGATAGAAAAGGCAGAAGCAGTTGCACCCGACAGGATCGCCATCACTGTAAAGGGCAACTTCGCAGGCTTCGTAACCGATGACCTTCTGATCACAACGCTCAGCGATATCGCCGACAGTCAGGGCAACCTCCGGACAGACCTGAAAGCATTAAAGATCGCAAAGGTGGAAGCAAGCCTGAACAGCAGCAGAAATACCGTTGTCACACTAATGCTTGGGGAAAAGCTGTCCAATGACCTGGATCCGCGGGTCTATGTCTATGTTGTAGGTAATGAGTCTGTGAACACCTATGGTCAGACCCTGAAGAAGGATTACGAAAAGGCATATCCTGTTGCTGACAGGATTGCGCCCAAGCTCAGAGACGATGGAGACAATGGTACGCCTACAGATATCGAAAAGCAGAATGGCTGGTTTTCAGATTACCTTTATGCAGATTCCTTGGAGAATTATCTTGTCCTGCACTTTTCAGAGGAACTTCAGCCCCTTAGCGAGGCTGATCTTGCCCAGGCAGGAAGCGACCTCATGCTGATTGCGGGTGGTAACAGGCTTGTAAACGGAAGGGATTATGAAATATCAAGCACTTTCAGTAATTATGCAACAGTACGGTTGATATCGGATGATAGCATTGGTTTTGACGGCAATATGACAATCAAAACCGCAGATAGGGTAAAATACCTTAAGGATTTGAACGGTAATGCCCTGGAACCATTTACCATTGATTTTGAGGCAGCCTTTGCGGGATGGTTTAAAACCCTGATGCTGCCCGCTTCGGACACCATTCAGATTACGATGACCGACAGGCTCTCCGGATGGAAAGGGGATATCAATTCATTCATAACAGTAGAAATAGATGGAACAAAGATCGATGATATCCGTTTCAACGTTGAGGATGGAAAGCTGTACATCCATCTGCCCCGCGTGATGAAACCCGGTGAGACAGCTAAAATTATATACGAGCCTGTTTACGGTGAAAGGGGTCTGGTTGACCAGAAGAACGTTATAGAATACGGATTTACCGCTACGATAATGCGCTGATTCTGTGTGCGCTAAGCAGTCAGGGGGAAGTGAATTCACAACCTCCTGACTTTTTCTATTTTTGGAAGACTATAATCCCTGCGACCATCAGGGCGGCGCCAATCAGTTTGCTCCATTCGAAGCATGTCTTTTCGGTGCTGAAAAGGCCGAGAAATTCAATCAGACATGAAGCTACAAGCTGAGCCAGCAGTATAAGCATTGTTGCGTAGGCAGGACCCAGGCTTGCTATGCTTTTTATAACCGTGAAGGTTATGAGCGCGCCGATAACGCCGCCAAACAAATACAGTTTATTGCTGACGCTGAAAACCGAAAACAGGTTTTCACGGCCTGCAAAGAACCATACTGCGATACTTGTAACAAAAGCTGTAAAATGCACCCAGGTATTTGTTGTCCACATATTGGATGAGTCCATCAACCGGGTATTGAATACACCTTGAACGCTCATCAGCAATCCGGCCAACAATGCCAATATAATACCAATCAATGGTTCCCCTCCGAAACAAAGAATAAAACTGTATCAAACCAGATTAATAATGCAGTCTTCAATACAGCCTGCAAATCAGTATTGGTTATGAAACAGTTTGGATTCTATTGTTACCAGAAGGCTCTGAGTCTATTCCAACAAAACTGGACGGAACTATTATTAACCGTCATCCGCATTTTTACTGTTTCAAGCTGGAAATCAACCATGGGTTATCTGGCTTTGCCAATAGTCTGGCATTCTGATATGCCATTTCAACGGTTAAGATGGTTGTCCCCCTGTAAAAGGGCATCTGTGTAGAGTTATCCATGGACAGAACCAAAGCAAAATCCGGTTTTCCATTAAACTCAGTACCCAGGTATATGGGCATCAGAAACTGAATGCTGTTGTTGTAGTATTGGGGCACCACCATTTTATAATTTCTCTTGGCAAGTTTTTTGATGTTCTCTTCGTTCCCCTTAAACTTCTGCACTATTTCCTTAATGGGAGTCTTTCCGTCTCTGATCTCTGCAGGAATTCTGTCTGCCCGCTCAATGAAAATATGCCTCCAGTTCATGTTAATCTCCAGATCCGGGTTAAATATGACCTGGTCGATTGTTTCAAAGTACTTGGCAATTTCAGGTGATCTGCCGCCAAAGGCTCTTATGGTGCTCATATCATTTTCAAGGACAATCCTTGGGTTGGCACAACAGACATACTTGTCACCAAAAATATCGATCTCGGTTTTAGAGCAGAGAACATAAACGTCCAAAAGAAAATCCCTGTCAAGAAGACTGGTATTAAATAAACACTGTGTTCCATCGTTGGATTCCAGTATCTTTCCTTCGATTTTTAAGCGGTTGTAGGTATGCTCTATATATGATTTCAGAATCGGATAATTGGTCGGGGAAGTGTAATCATTATACTTCCACTCTTCCGGCTGTGCAATCGATTGCAATTCTTCCAAAAAATCATACCCCTGCCCGGCATCTTGAAAAATGATTTCGCCTATCACATAGAATTGGGAGCATATGAGCTCACGGTAAGCATCCTTTTGGGAAAGCAGATTTGCGCAAAACCATTCTTGAGCATTCTGTTTTGTATTCTTTTCAAATTTTAGCCACAACCAGTCGCCATCGGTATTCTTATATGTGGTTTTCAGCCATGCGATCTCGGCCTGGCTGGCGTATGTATTTATTTTTCTTAGTCCTGAATACCCGATTTTGTCGGACTCATAAGCGATACGAAAATCATTCTCTACAGTCTCCCTGATTTTATCGGTTGTTTCGTTGCAGTTACCTGCATCTCTTATTCTTTCATAATATGACCAGTGTACAAAAGCAAAACTTGATAAGTCCATTATTTCCCCCCCGTGTAATAACCTATGATGCTGGATATCAATAGTTTATCCATAACCAATATTCCAGTTCCCTTATAAATCATCTCCTGTCGTTGAACTACCTAATGATTATTATAGGATAATCTT
>JAAYTP010000099.1 GCA_012518025.1 Clostridiaceae bacterium | reverse complement strand
GGTGATCCCAAAGCCATGGAGCAATCCCCCAACGATACGCTGGGACGCTTTACCGTCCCCGTAGGGATTGACAGCCCTTGCCATTTCCAGATAGATATCCTCCCTGTCAAGAAGCTCTTTCGTCAGGTGGTAAACACTCTCATACTGCGTACCGGCCAACCGAACCGTCCCTGCCTGTACGGCCTCGGGTCTTTCGGTCTCATTGCGAAGAACCAGTACCGGCTTACCCAATGAAGGAGCTTCCTCCTGCAAGCCCCCCGAATCGGTCAAAACAATATAGGAGCGTGCAATCAGGTTATGCATCTCCTGAACGTTGACGGGTTTTATCAGGTGAATTCTTGGATGGTTCCCCAGAATTCTTTGAGCTGCCTCCATGACCAGGGGATTCAGATGCACAGGGTAAATAATGTGGATATCAGGGTATTCGTCAGCAATCCTACGAATGGCGGAAAAAATCTCCTCAAAGGGTTTGCCAATATTCTCACGCCTGTGAGCCGTCATGGCAATCACCCTTTTACCTTCAAAATCAAAGCCTTTCAAGAAAGGATCCTCAAACACAAAATCCCTGGATACGGTTGTGGACAAGGCATCGATCACCGTATTACCGGTGACATAGATCCTGTCCGCACTAATTCCTTCCCTTAAAAGGTTCTCCCTGTTGGATACGGTGGGGGAAAAGTGCAGGTCGGCGATGGCTCCGGTGAGCCTTCTGTTCATCTCCTCAGGATAGGGAAAATACTTATCGTGAGTTCTCAAACCTGCTTCCACATGCCCTACCTTTATCTTCAGATAGTAGGCGGCAAGAGAGGCAGCAAAGGTGGTGGTTGTATCGCCGTGGACCAGCACAATATCGGGGGCCGCCTCTCTGAAAACGTCATGCAGGCCTTCCAGCGCCCTTGTTGTGATATCCACAAGGGTCTGCATGTCCTGCATGATGTCCAGGTCAAAATCCGGGCGTATCCGAAAGATGTCCAGAACCTGGTCAAGCATTTCCCTGTGCTGAGCCGTTACACAAACAGATGATTCTATGTCGGGGCTGGCTTCAAGAGCCTTTACCAATGGTGCCATCTTTACTGCTTCAGGACGTGTTCCGAATACAGTCATTGCTTTGAGCTTTTCTTTCATGATTATTGTCCTTTACTATTATTGGGCGTTCCCGTATCACCCGAAGCTTCTTCTTGATCTTCCGGATTATGAATGTCCGGAGCGGCCTCAAGGCTCGCCTCATCCAAATCCTTCTCTTTTATCTTAACTGAATGTCCGTCCTTGTTCATCTCGGACATATTTCTGGCACCGCCTATCATGAACACCACGATGAGAATCAGCAGGATGATGGAAGGCAACAAACCCTTATCCACCAGTACAATGGACAAAACTCCCAGAGCGCCGCTTATTATATACAGGATCACAACTGACATCTTGTGGCTGAGCCCCATATCAATAAGCCGGTGATGGATATGACCCCTATCCCCCTCGCCAATAGGCTTCCCATTTGATATGCGCCTCAGGATGGCAAACAGGGTATCGAAAATAGGAAGGCCCAGAACCAGGATCGGAATGGCCAGAGCCAGGGTGGTTACCGATTTCATGGTGCCCTCGATGGACAGGGTCGCCAGTATAAAACCCAGAAAGGTGGCACCCGTATCGCCCATAAAAATCTTGGCGGGGTTGAAATTATAGGGAAGAAAACCGAAGATAGCACCAGCCAGTGAAACTGCTGCCAGAGCTATGTCGTCCTCTCTTCGAATGACCGCAACAATGAACAGGGATACCGATGCAATCCCCGAAACCCCTGCGGCAAGACCGTCCAGGCCATCGATCAGGTTGATGGCGTTTGTAACTCCTGCAATCCATAATACCGATATGACAAAGGCTATGGTCTCCCCAAGGATATATGTCATCCCATTGTCGGTGCCCATTGTAAAGGGCAGGGTAATGGATGTGATCCTGGTTCCTGTGCCCACCACCACAATTGCAGCCAGAAGCTGGAATACAAACTTTATCCCGGCCTTCAACGGCCTGATATCGTCCACAATTCCCAGAACCACAATGATGAGAGCACCGGAAATCAAGCCCAGGGATTTGGGCTGGGTAAGAAAGAATAAAAACTCGGGTATATCCCGGGAAGCAAAACCATAGACCACGGCAATGACAAAGCCTGCAATAATGGCAAGCCCGCCCAGAAGAGGCATGGGCTTTTTATGCATACGCCTGCCGTCTCTGGGCACATTAACTGCGCCTGCGCGAAAGGCGATCCTTCTGGCTATGGGTGTGGAAAAGAATGCGATGATAAGCGCAACAGAAAAGGCTACTAAATGTTCGTACTCAATGGTTATCATCTTGCACCTCTGACCTCTTTACAAGCCCCGGATCGAACACAAGCGACGGCTCTTCATATTTCACCACACGGACACCGGCTTCCTTCAGCAATTCCATGGAAAGCTCGTCCGGATAATCGCCCTTGAATACGATCTTGGAGATTCCGGCGTTGATGGCCAGCTTTGCACACATTACACAGGGCTGTGTTGTGACATACAGGATACTGTCCTTCACGTTTGTCCCGGAATATGCCGCCTGTGCAATGGCATTCTGCTCTGCATGGGTGGCACGGCATATTTCATGCCTCTGACCCGAGGGTACTCCCAGCTTATCCCTGAGACATCCCGTTTCAAGACAGTGCTTACATCCCACCGGTGCACCATTATAACCCGTAGCCAGGATCCGTTTGTCCTTTACCAACAGGGCGCCTACCTGGCGCCGCAAACAGGTGGAACGTGTTTTTACAAGTTCCACTATACTCATAAAATATTCATCCCAGGAAGGACGCATAAGAACCTCCTTGTCCTACTTGGTTCCAAACAGCCTGTCTCCGGCGTCGCCAAGACCCGGTACTATATATCCAAATTCGTTGAGCGTTTCGTCAACAGCTGCACAATAGATGGCAACATCGGGATGCTCCCTGTGAAGCCTCTCTACCCCATCCTTGGACGCAATAAGGCATACAAACTTAATGCTCTTCACATTGCGCTTTTTTATAAACCTGACAGCGTCGCAGCCCGATCCTCCGGTGGCCAGCATGGGGTCGAGTATGACCACATCCCGTTCACTGACATCCTCGGGCAGCTTGCAATAGTACTCAACAGGCTCCAGGGTGTCATGATCCCGGTACAATCCGATATGACCGACCCTTGCCATGGGAACCAGCCTTAAAAGTCCGTCCACCATACCCAGCCCGGCGCGCAGGATGGGCACAAAGGCCAGTTTTTTTCCCGATATAACATAGGTTTTGGCATGGCCAACCGGGGTTTCAATCTCCACCTCTTTCAAGGGAATATCCCTTGTCACCTCATAACCCATCAGCATGGAGATTTCGGATACCAGTTCACGAAACTCCTTTGCACTGGTATTTTTGTCCCTCAGAAGTGAGATCTTATGCTGGATGAGAGGATGATCAAAGATAAAAACATTTTCCATATATAGCAACCTCCAAAGTCATTTAAGATAATCGTTTTCAATACCGTGTATCTTATTGATCCTTTTTGTGTGCCGTTCCTGGTTGGAATAAGGGGTCTGAAGCCATTCATCCACAATAGCCGCAGCAAGTTTTTCTCCGACAATAAAAGCGCCCAGTGCCAGAACATTGGTGTCGTTATGATCTCTTGTGAGCCGGGCTGAGAGAAGGTCGTGGCACAGGGCACATCGGATGCCTCTGACTTTGTTGGCCGCTATGGAAATGCCTATACCGGTTGAACAAATAAGAACAGCTCTGTCACAAGTCCCTTCCTTCACCAGCAGGCAGGCTTTCAGCGCAAAATCGGGGTAATCCACCGACGATTCATCATAGGTTCCACAGTCGGTGCATTCGTATCCTCGGCTGGTAAGATGCACCTTTAAGAACTCCTTGAGGCGGAAACCACCATGATCACTGCCCAATGCAATGCGCAAGCCAAATCTCCCCTTTCTTTCATTGATTTTATAGTAACCAATCCCCATTGTCAAAAACTTTCTCCGCCACATTTATCAGGGCTGTTTCAATTTCATAAGCGCATGCTTTGTATACATCGTAGTCCCCTCCGTAAGGGTCTGATATATTGGCTCTTCCGTCCTCTATTTCAGCATAATCCTTCAGGGTATAAACCTTGTCGACTGACTCAGGAAAGACCTCCAGGATCATCCTTTTATGATCCTCGGTCATGGCCAGGATCAACCAGGCATTCCTGATGTCATCTGCATCCAAAACCCTTGCCCGGTGGGATGTGATATCAATCCCATATTCATTCTGAAGAACCTCAATGGCCATGCTGCTGGCCGGATCATTCTCAAAGGCATAAACTCCTGCTGAAGAGACAAGAATATCCCTTTCTTCCCGCTGATCCAATAGATCGTTGAACAAGGCCTCAGCCATGGCGCTCCTGCAGGTATTGCCGGTACAAACAAACAATATCTTCTTCATAGATTCACCCTTTCGGTTTTGTTCAGCTAAACCAATATGTTTATTGGTCATGGTAGAGCCCCGCTGATCAGTGCTCACACCCGGATGACCCTGCCGGTGGCTGCCTTTTGTAGCCTATTCATAATGGCGAGACCTATCCCCTCATCTGGAAAGGTTTCTGAAAAGATAATATCCACGCCATGTTGGTCAAAATCACGCAAACACCCATAAATGGACGCCGCTACAGTCTCGGGGCTGTTTCTTGAGCCGGGGCAAAGAACAACATCGGCTATATACCCTGACCGGGTTTCCGCTGAAGCCAGCACACCCGTCTTCTTGTTTTTTGCCCTGTATTGCTCCACAAGATCATTTATAGTGTCTACCACCCTTTGGCTCTCCCCGGATACAAGAATCATTTCAGCCTTTGGGGAGTAGTGCCTGTACTTCATGCCCGGCGATTTGGGAGCAGTGTCACTGACCCCGTCAGGTATTTTACCCACATTGACATAGCCGATGACTTTCTCCAGCATTTCAACGCTGACCCCTCCCGGGCGCAGCACCACAGGCGGATCCGCAGTCATGTCCAGAACCGTGGATTCAAGCCCCACCTGAGTGGAACCCCCATCGATGATGTAGTCTATTCGCCCCGAAAGGTCGGATATAACATGGGAGGCACAAGTGGGACTGGGAGCTCCCGAAATGTTGGCACTGGGAGCAGCTATGGCCAGCCCGGACAGTCTGATGAGCTCCAGGGCTGTCCTGTTTGCGGGCATACGCACAGCTACGGTGGAAAGCCCCGCCGTTGTTTCATCGGGTACATCTTTGGATTTTGGGAGAATCAGCGTCAGGGGACCGGGCCAAAAGGTCTCCATAAGCATACGCGCCTTTTCGGGCACCGAACTGACGATGCGCTCTAACTGGGTTAAATCTGAAATATGAACGATCAACGGATTATCCGAAGGTCTTCCCTTTGCTCTGAAAATTCTACTCACTGCTTCCGGGTTTAAAGCATCGGCCCCCAGCCCGTATACCGTCTCGGTGGGAAAGGCTACCAGCCTTCCTCCGGCCAGTGCCTCAGCGGCAGGTCTTAATTCTTCAGGATCAAATACTGCATGATTTACTCTGATTATAGTTGTTTTCATATTTAATCGCCTTATTCTGCAATACTTCTTTACTTGCTCGGAATTATCTTAAGCTATTATATCAGAATGCCGGGATCAATTTAAACGTTGCTTATCACTTTAATTATGGGGTTCACCTTAATGTTTCATGCAAAAACATTAATCATTGATACTAAAAAGCAATTCATGACTGCTGTTCTTAAAACTGAGGGGCTTTAACAGAGTTAAGGGGCTGCCGTTGTATATGCCGGCAACCCCATGGTATAAAATATACTCTAGTCGTTATTCTCCTTCTTTCTATACCGGATCTCCCTGGTATATCTGTGCTTGTCCTCGTTCAGTCTGCTAAAAGGTGTTACCTTCACCCCTTTTATCTCTCTGGCTATCCCTTCCTTGTAACAAAAATCACAAAAACGGCCGCTATTTAAAGGCTTTCCGCATATTTCACAGCGCAGAAAGCCCTTGTTGTCGCCCACTATCTCCAGGCGCTCCTCTTTAAGATAACGCTTGATCTGTCTCAATGAAACCCCTGTATGCCTCATTACCTCATTTGAGCTGGCACCCGGATGCTCGGTAAGGAACTCCTTTATTTTTCTAAAATCTACCTCATCCAGGGGTGCACAGACAGGACAAACGTTCTCAATCCCCACTCTCTGAAACATGCGATAGCATCGCTGACATTCATAATTTGCCATTTCCTACTCCACTACTTTTTCTCATCAAAATAGGGATTCGCCAGTCCCTGCCTTGGTTGAAAATAGGCTGCGTTAACCTTTTTAAAGCTGTTGGATTTTTTTATCCTGTCCTTCACATCCGCCATCTTCTCTTTCAGAAAGGCGGTGTTCTCATCATCCACAGCCTTGATTTCCCTGAGCAAATCAAGCACCCCGACGGTGTTTTCCTTAAGCTCCCCTGTGCCGGGAATCCTTTTGGACGGCAGTTCATCAAGGGAATCTATGCCTAATGTTCTCTTAAGACCTTCCATATAGACAACAAATTGCTGGTCAAGCTTGTCTGTCGCATCCATTCTCGCCTGTTTTTTTGCGATAAGAATCTCCATTTCATCATAGTCATCCCTGGACAGAGCTTCTTTCTGTAATCGGGTAAAACCCGAGATTTCCCTTAGCAGGGTCTTTTTTTTAACCAGTATCTCATTCAGTCTCGAAAGGTATTCCTGTGGTTCCATGCTGACAGCTCCTATTCTGCCTGTTCAACCAGTTCCGGCTTCTTCCTGGGCTGCTTTGCAAGCTTCATTGCCTGCTCCCATACATCCCTCAGCTGTTTTGCCATGTTGAGGACCTCGCCCAGAATCAAGGCGTCCTTTTGGATATTGGCTTCAATCAGTCTTCTTAGCATATAGTCATATATCAGTTCCAGGCTGACCGAAATACTATATTTTTTGTCCAGTGTAGCCATGAACTCCTGAACTATGTCCTGAGCACGTATTATATTATTATGAGCCTCCTGGGTCTTGTTCTTCTCAACGGCATCAATTCCTCTCATGATGAATTTGATCAGGCCGTTATAAAGCATAAGGGTAAGCTCTTCCGGACTGGCCGTCTGGATGCTCTTTTCCCTGTACTGGTTATAGGCGTTTTGTGCAATCATCATTTAGCTCCTCCCTCGAAAACACCCTCTGTGCGCTATTTCATGATCAGCCCTGGTTGAACTGCATTGCCAGCCAGGCACTCTGAGCATTCATCATATTGAGGTATCTCTCCAGTGTCGTGAACTGACGATAGTAGTTCTCTTCCTTCCTGATGAGTTTTTCTGTCAGGGAACTGATCCTTTTATCATAATCCTCCAGCTCATCATTCATAAGATTGTCGGTGAAGGTTATGTCTCCATCAATTCCCGCCTTTTCGAGAAGTATACCCTTTTTCCCGTCGGCATTCCTGTATGTGGATATATTATCCTCCAAAATATCGGAGATCCTCTGGAAAATACCCGACTTCATATACCTGGACTTTCTCTCTTCGGCCGTGGCAGTCCTGGAATAGGTCTTGTTATCAGGATCCACACCGTTCAAAAGCCTGGCCACTTCATCGGGATTGCTCCTCAGAGCCTCCTTGAGTTTATCCTCATTAATGGTCAGCTTGCCTCCATCGAGATAGCTGGTAGTTCCGATGCCGATATCCTTCATGGTAAGGCTCGACCCCTCAACGGGCTCATACATGGCCGTGCGCATGGCAGTTACCATCCTGCGGATGATGTCATCGTTCCTCAACAGTCCGCTTTTTGCCTTTTTATCCCAGTTCTCTATGTCAGAATCCTTCATCTCCTGCTTCTGGGCATCGGTGAGGGGCGGAAAGTTCCTGTCATATTTTTCGTTAAGCTTCCCGTTGAGGAAATCTATAAGCTCATTGTACTTGTCTACGAAGGACTTGATATTGTCGTAGGCCTGATCCACATCCATTTCCACCGTAACCGAATCACCCTCGGAATCCTCAGGATGAACTTCCTTCAGATTATAGGTCACACCGTTTATGGTGAACTGGTTTGTGCTGCGAACCACTTCCTGACTGCCGTTGATCAGGATTTTTGCATCCTGCCCTTCAATCCGCTGAGCACGACCCTCGCTGAGCCCAAGAACGGCCAGGAAGTTACCGCCGATATCTTCCACATTCAGATGATCCCCCTGCCCCAATTGCTTTGAGGTAAGGGTTACCTTATCGCTCAGCTCGTCGTATTTTATGGTCACATTTGCTTCGGTACTGTTATTGATGCGATCCATCACCTGGGAAAGGGTCTCGTTCTTCTTTGCCGTAATAAGCTTCCCGTTAATGCTGAACTGCACCTCGTCATTATCATTGAACTCTAAGGCAACGTCCAGCTTGCTCTGAAGCTTTTCCAGGGTATCGCTCATGCTTATACGGTTGGAATCTCCCGGGTTAAGGCCGAGTGCGTCAAGGCCGCTTTCGGTACCGGAAGCAGGATTTCCCACAGTCACGCGGGTGGCTCCGCCGGAAGTTCCGATGGAAAGCTTGCCTGATTCAAACCCCACCGTGAGCTTTCCCTCTCCAAAGGCAGCATCCAATGAGGCCTGAAGCTGTGTTGC
>JAAYTP010000098.1 GCA_012518025.1 Clostridiaceae bacterium | reverse complement strand
GATTTCAGATTGGATACAGGGATCCAGTCGGCTTCGGATGCTCTTTCTGTTCAGCCACGAAGACCAGAAGTGGGAAATAAAAACCGTTACGAAAGCCAACAACTAACCGGTCGCTGTGTCATGAAGGCGTTGGCGGACTGGCAGACCTTGACAATATACATATGCCTGTTATAAAATAATTGGGCTTTGCAGTCAAAAGCAACGATAGCATATTTTCCGACTGGAAATGTTAGGGGAATAAGGAATTTAAGTTTTCCTACCGGGCTGCAATGCAACAATAAAACAAGGAAAGGATGCTATGAATGAGCGGTTTATACCTGCAATATATCAGGCGTGCCCTTCCCATCAAGCGGATGGCTCTACTGCTCCTCGTAGTGGCATTGGCTGTTGTAGCAGGCGTTATTTTACACGGAAGACTTAGCAAAGAGATTAACATAATTGATAACGGTAAATCAATAGCCGTAAGGACTATGGGTGCAAACGTAGGTCAAGCCCTTGATCAGGTGGGGATAGCAGTAGGGGAGCATGATTATATAAGTGTTGCAATGGACACGCCCCTGAAGCTGGATTCACCCAATGAGGTGACCATAAAAAGAGCGATTCCGGTGACCCTTACAGTTGACGGGGAAACCAGAACGGTGATGTCCTACAGGGATACGGTGGAGAAACTACTACAGGATAATGGAATTATCCTGGGTCCTCTGGACAGATACGAAGGTGTCTCGCCAACCGACCCGTTGGTAGAAGAGATGGAGATAAGGGTTGTCAGGGTTGAAGAAAAATTTCTCACCGAGGAAGAGCAGATTCCCTATCATGTTCTTGAGCGGCCCAACAATACCATGAACGAAGGCGAATCTGAGATCGTGGTAGAGGGAGAAAACGGTATCAGGGAAAAAAGATATAAGATTACCTATGAAGACGGAAACCATGTAAGCCGGGAATTTGTTGGCGAAACCGTTGTCAAGGAACCTGTGAGCAGGATTGTTGAGTATGGAACAGTGCCTAACTTCATAACCTCAAGAGGGGACAGAGTTCGTTACTCTAAAGTTCTGAACATGCGGGCTACAGCCTATACCAACTCCTTTGAGGATTGCGGAAAGAATCCCGGTGATCCAGGATACGGCATAACCTATACAGGAATGACGGCACGCACTGGTATTATAGCTGTTGACCCGAAAGTGATACCATTGGGTTCGAAGCTCTATGTGGAGATACCTGGGCCGGCTCCTGATTATGGATTTGCAATAGCCGGAGACATAGGAAGTGCTATTAAAGGCGACCTGATCGACCTGTTCTTTAACACCACCGAAGAGGTAAGACGCTGGGGAGTACGCAAAGTTGTGGTTTATGTCCTGAACGAACAGGATGATGACCGATGGAAGCAAAATTATAACCCCTGTGAATAGAGGCAGATGGGCATATTTGAATTGATTAGGGTTTACAATCTATGTAAACCCTGTTTCTATAATATGCCCGATCTGAGAGGTGTGGGGTAGGATGTGAGACAGCCTCCAACCTCTTATATCTCACCTCTCGCATCTATAGGAAGGGAAGATGATCCTTGATCAACACAAACGAAATACTGAGCAAATATGGGCTGCGGCTCACCAAGTCCCTTGGTCAGAATTTTCTGACCGATGTCAATATTATAAGAAAAATTGTGGAAACAGCCGAAGTGGATAAAAATGATCTGGTGCTGGAGATAGGTCCGGGAATAGGAGCTCTCACTGCCCAACTGGCTGAAAAGGCTGGTAAGGTCATTGCAGTGGAGATTGACCGACATCTTTTGGCGCCTCTGTCAGAAACCCTTGGGGACTATGGGAATGTTCAGGTGATACATGCCGACATTATGCAAACCGATCTGTGGGAGCTTACAGCAGACTGGGACGGATCCCTGAAAGTGGTTTCAAATCTTCCCTATTACATTACCACTCCCATTATCATGGGCCTGCTGGAGTCTGGGATACCCTGGCATCTGTTGGTGTTCATGGTACAAAAGGAGGTTGTCAACAGGATAGTGGCAATGCCCGGCACAAAGGATTACAGTGCCCTCTCAGTGGCAGTCCGTTACTATGCCGAGCCCAAACTCTCCTTTTATGTATCCAGAAACTGCTTTATTCCAAAGCCTGATGTGGACTCTGCGGTGGTCAAGCTGAAAAAACGCAGTTTGAGCCAACCCGCGGACCTGAGCAGGGAGTTTTTATTCAGAGTGATCAGGGCATCCTTCAGCCAGCGGAGGAAGACGCTGCTTAACTCCCTTGGGAAGCAGCCCTGGCTTGAGGGCGGGAAGGAGCGGCTCAGAGAGGTACTAATCGGGATGAGCCTTTCAGAAAACTCCCGTGCAGAGACCTTGTCGGTGGAGCAATTTATTTATCTGGCAGATCAATTATGTAAAAAAACGCCGTTATAAAACAGGCGAATCGGATGATAATAATAGCGTCGACAAAGTCAATTAACGTACCGGTACGATTTTGCAAGGAATGGTGAATAAGAATGGCAGACAAGAAATTGACCGGAAGGATCAACAAAAGCAACGATGTACCGGCTGAGAATGATCAGCTGGGCGAGAATGAATATGAGGCATTCCGCAACGCCGAAGAATTTGGCGAGGAAGCTAAAAGAAAAGCACGCAGGTAGAGACAATCAGGAGGTATTGCCCGAAGATAAGGGCAATACCTCCACTGCATATTGCCGCTGCAACCCACGATTAAGTAATATCTTTCCTGGTACATGCGTATAATTCATATAAAAATGATGTTTGTGGTGGTTATATGCAGACATTGCCCGGCTTCGCAAGGAAATATGCAATCATGGAGGAACTTGATGGAGGCTTTGGAATGGGCACTTCACCTGAGGCCTTTGTGAGGCTGGATTCATGGGAAGGGCGCATAGTCGCCTCCCTCCACGTTAAGGGTTTAAAGCAGGGACCTTTCAGGTACATGCTATATCTCATCTTTTCACAAGGTGACGGGCTGGTGTCCATACCCGCCGGAGATGTCAGTGCTTCCTTTCCCAGCATGCAGGGAAGCCTGGAGATTGATCCTGGTACCCTCAAGTCCTATAATACCAGGCCGGAACTGGTCAAATATGCGGCCATTACTGCAGAGAGCAAGGACAAGATGTGGATTCCCCTGTTCGCAAGTTTTGAAAAGTCCTTGAAATGGGATGAGAGCCTGCGCCAGATCATACATAAAAAAGCGCCCAAAAAGCAGGCCGAAAAGGTGTCTGATGCTGCCAGGAAGGGACAGGAAAAAACCAGGTCTGAGCAAGATAAGAGTGAGGAGCACGGTCCTGCCGGACAATCCGAGCCCGATCCGAAACCCGGACGGAAGGAATCCGCCACAGGGGGAGCCGGCCTTATAAAATGCGATATTGACAAGCTTGAAACACTTATCAAAAACAATTTTGAAGCCAGTCAGCCCTTCAAGAGGGGAAACCCTGATTATACCTGGTATCAGGTCAATGATCTGGCAAAGCTCAGCAATATCATGTACATGTCGGGCATCAATGTTCCTGTGTTTGCCAATCCCAAGATTCTTGTGGGACTTTTCAGGTATAAGCATATCCTTGCAGGTCTTTACAAAGGTGAAAACTTCTCAAACTTCTTTGTTATCGGTATTCCCGCCAGGGATGAAAATGACAACCGGCCTTTCGAGACGGCTTGCAGATGGGTGCCGGTTACCGGCAGCGATACCCGGGATCTGGGAGGATATTGGCTTGTTTATGTCAGCTTAAGATCGGGAGAGATTGTAGTGTAGTTAAAGACTATAAGCATTGTCGCCGGCGTGGTAGCCGGCATATTTCATTTTATGATTCCATGCTCGTGCTGATCAGATGTAGGGCTCAAGATAGCCAATGTATTCTCATGTCTGCCCATTAAAAACAGTTACCGGGAACCTGTATCGCCGGCAAAGCTCACTGCTATCATGGACATTTTCTGTTATGATTTATTGAAGAGTGTGTAAAAATAGAATAATATTCGGTTGATGACTGAACTGAAAAACAGGGTCATTCTAGCGAGAGGAGCTGCGGAATATGGATAATCGCAAAAGTGTAGCTTATTTCTGTATGGAGTATGGCATTGAAAACAATGTAAAGCTTTATGCAGGTGGACTTGGCATACTTGCTGGCGACTATATGAAAGAGGCCTGCGACCAGGGTTATCCCATTGTCGGGATAGGCATCCTCTGGAAACAGGGCTATGGGGAACAGTTAATAGACCAGGAGACAGGCATGCCCTATGACGCCTACAAAAACAGGGTTTACCCATTCCTTGAGGATACCGGGGTCACCGTATCGGTGTGCATCAAAAAAAGAGACGTAAAAATAAAGGTATGGCGCTACCGTGCCCATGGAGTGGACAATCTGTATTTGCTGGATACCGACATCGAAGGGAATGACGGAGAGGCTCGCTGGATAACAGGACAGCTTTACGGATGGTTTGGTGAGGAGAGGGTGGCACAGGAAATGGTTCTGGGTATCGGAGGAGTACGTGCCATCCGGGCTCTGGGGCTCAATCCTTCGATGTACCATTTCAATGAGGGTCATGCGCTGTTTGCAGGATTTGAGCTTATAAGGGAAAAACTGTCCCGTGGAATGCGCTTCCGTGAGGCCTTGCAGGAAACGCGGAAAGAAGTGGTTTTCACCACCCATACACCTGTTCCTGAAGGGAATGAGCAGCACCCCATTGACAGGCTTATCTATATGGGCGCCAATCTAAACATGACCAAAAGGCAGCTCAAAGCTATCGGCGGGGATCCCTTCAACATGACGGCCGGAGCCCTTCGTCTGTCCCGTGTCTCAAATGCGGTTTCAGATCTGCACCGGATAACTGCCCAGAAGATGTGGAAGAAGGTTAAGGGCAGGTGCGAAATCATCGGTATCACGAACGGAATTCATATCCCAACCTGGGTAGACCGTAAGATGCTGGAGCTCGCCGAGGAATATAATGGAACAAAGGCGGCAGAGGAAGAGCTCTGGAACAGGCATATGCATAACAAGGATGCTCTCATTGCTTTCATTGAAAAACGCACCGGGATCAAGCTTAACAGGGATGTTCTGCTGATCGGCTTTGCGCGTCGTGCCGCTCCCTATAAAAGATCCGGGCTGCTTCTTTCGGATCCGGATTTTATAGAGCCTTTGCTCAGGGGGAGGAAGCTGCAGATTGTTTATTCGGGCAAAGCCCATCCCCTTGATGATACCGGAAAGGGTATTATCACCGGAATTACCGGGATGGCCCGGCAATACCCGGACAGCATCGTATTTCTTGAGAATTACGACATGGAGATCGGTCGCATGATGACAAGGGGTGCCGATATCTGGCTCAACAACCCCAGGCGTCCCCAGGAGGCATCGGGTACATCGGGGATGAAGGCAGCCATGAACGGTGTACTCAATGTATCCACACTGGATGGCTGGTGGCCTGAGGCATGCGACCACGGTGTTAATGGATGGCAGTTCGGGGACGGATATCAAAGTGATAATATCGAAAAAGCCGACATGCACGACCTGAAGGCGCTCAAAGCCTGTCTGGTCAATGAGGTTATCCCAACCTATTATGAAGACCGGAGCAAATGGGTGGAGATGATGGTGTCTTCCATAAAGACCACCCGGGAGCCCTTCGGTATGAAGCGCGCGCTGGATGAATACTATAAAAGAATGTATTAGGAGATTGCCACGCTCCACTGCGTTCCGCTCGCAATGACACCCTTACAAATGTCATTGCTAGTATTCTGTAATAAACAAAAATGAACTTTGGAAAAGGAAAAGCCTCCCTGTAAAATATAAAGCGTGCCAAGCTCCTGGCGATATGGCATCAAATCAAGTTACGGGGAGGCCTGCCCTCCTCGCCGCTTCATATCTTTGCGGATTTCTTCAAAACAGGTCTCGTCAACCGTTCCCGACTCACGGAATGTCGCCACAGCACTTGCCATTACCTTAAAGTTCAGTTCCGTACCTTTGCTGTCAGCAAGGTAGTCAATTGCTCTGTCAGGATCAATTCCATATCTTCCGGCGGTCTGAACCGCATCGATATTAGCCCCAAGGAAGACAAACTCCCAGCCATACATTTCTTTTTGGTGTTCAATTTGTGCTTTGACCTTTTCGGCAGTATATTCGCGGCTGGAGTTTTCCTCACCATCTGTGATAATTACGAACATTACCTTATCGGCGCGGTAATCCTCGGCGGTGTGCTTTTGCGCATTACCGATTTTGTGAATCGTTCTGCCGATCGCATCAAGAAGTGCTGTTGATCCGCCAACCTGATATTCTTTGTCAGTAATCGGGCTGATTGCCTTAATGTCAATACGGTCATGGAGTAGTTCATAGTTGTTGTCAAACAAAACGGTTGTGATGTAGCACTCGCCATCTACCGCCTTTTGCTTTGCCAGCATAGAATTGTAACCGCCGATGGTGTCAGTTTCCAGTCCGCTCATTGAGCCGCTTTTGTCGAGTATAAATATCAGTTCGGTTAATCCCTTTTTCATTTTCGTAGCCTCCTAAGATTTATTTGTAATCTTAGAATACTACTTCAGTTGAAACTGATGGTCGCTTCAGAAGCGACAATCTAATCAGCACCCTCCCAATAGGGGCTGATCGTACTCGAACAGCACTTCATTGATCTCGAAAACATCGTGTTTTCCGTTTGCGATAAAATATTCCACAATAACATCAAATTTGACGGCGTGGGAGAGAGCATAACCTGCTCGCCTCAACAAATCGTCGGTTTCATCAAGTGATAGCTTAAGTGCCACGGCAAGGGCAATAGCTGTACGTTTACTTGGCATATAGCCTTTGTTGCTTCTGATCTTGGAGAATAATTTGCGATCCAAATTGGCGCGTTTATAAACCTCCACATCTGTCATCCCTTTAGCATCAATAAGCCTCAGAAGCATCTGAGAGAATGGTTCATCGAGATTACCGACTAAATCATCAAGCGGGGCAGGAGCACCAACAGGAGCGAGCGCATCTTCAAAAAGAGGCTTGTTGAACATGCTGGTACGCCCACCCGCTTCTGATATGGCTTGCCGTTCTACATTAAGTAGTTTCCTTCGCTTTATCTCATGTTTGTCAACGTAATGCTCATCTATGTAGCTTTCGACTGCACCGAGAAGTTCACGGCTTACTGTAAATGCCGTTTTATCAAACAATACGAGTGTTACATCTATATCGTTGTCAATAAGAAAATCTTTAATTGCCGAAGTAGCCACTTTAAGGGCTTCGTCTTTTGGGTATCCGTAAATCCCACTTGAAATCAATGGGAACGCAATACTTTTACATCCATTTTCGATGGCAAGCCGGAGCGACTCCATGTAGGCGGAACGCAGGAGCTTTTCACTCTGTTCGGCACTCTGATATCCATAGACGGGACCCGCAGCGTGAATAACAAACTTAGCGGGCAGGTCGAAACCCAGCGTAATAACCGCCTCACCCGTCTTAATCGGGGCGAGTTTTTGACAGGCGGCTTGAAGCTTCTCCGCTCCCGCCGCTTTGAAGATAGCTCCACAAACTCCACCACCCATTTTCAGGTCGGTGTTGGCAGCGTTGACTATAGCGTCAACCTTTATTTTTGTTATGTCCTGACGTATGATAGTAAACGGCATCAGGATTCACCTCCAGCAGAATAAATAATTTTCATCTGATCTTTCAAACTTATGTTTAATTTGCTGTTTTGAATAATTGTGACGCCTACTATCTCACCAACAGGAAGCTAAGTAAAAATAATGGGAAGTTAGATACATTCTAATAATGCTCCTTAGTCAATTCTCAGATTAAGAACTATTAACTCCAAATATCCATGTTTCTAGCACCTTCCTGCTAATTTAAACCAAAGATGAATTCACAATTATTATAATAATCCAAGTTACATTACTTTTCCATGATTATTAACTTTCACATCACATAAACACACTTTCAGGGTTGGTTCTGTGTCAATTTTCTGCGATACTATAAAACCTTCTGTCCTCCCATTACTATCATAAACCGATGCATTGTTTCGAAGTGGTAATGAGCGTCCGCCATCTTAACAATGGATCATGGTAAAATACAAAAAGATTACCCACGTCTATATGACATGGGTAATCTTTTCTTGTTATCCAAGGTTTCTGGGTTTCTGCCATCAATCTGTGATTGCGTGGCTGGTTGGGTTCTTACATTGAACGAGGATACTGCAGTCCCAACGCCTAAATCACCAGATCCACGTGCTGGATGGCGCCCGGGGTGCCATCTTCATGAAGGAATACACCGGTTCGGGAGATCTGCCCAAGGGGATTGTTGCCCCCATCCCTCAATGAGAAGGGCGTGGTCAGGTGACCAAGGTAAATGGCACCAACCCCTGCCTGACCCAGAGTTATGAGCTGTTTGTTTCCTTCCTCGTCCAGGGTCCATATGCGCAGCTTCTCATAGATGGGATCGCTTTCATCGATCCAGTTGTTGCCATCCGAATCATGCAGAGACAACTCTTCGAAACCGTTGCCCGTGCTGGGTCCAAACAGCTCGCTTCCGTCATCGATAATACCATTACCATTCCTGTCCCATGCAAGGAAACCACTGCCTTCGGCTGTGAAAGCGATGTTGTCGGGTTTGCCGTCCATATCGATGTCGAAGGAATAGTTGCGATCCCCAAGGCTGGCGGATGCGTTGCGCAAATTGATCACCAGAGGGTCGAGAAGGGCGTCTCCCGCCTGTATACGAACCTGTGTATTGCTCACAAATTCCCGGCTGACAGAGAAGCTGAGGTTGAAGTTGATCACCCGGCCATCCTGTGTGGTCACAGAGCCTGAGGAGGAAAAATCCATTTTCTCATACTCCTCAACCCGTCTTTGCCATGTGTAGTCCAGGCCCCAGCCCGCCCGTTGCGGTGATCCTGAACCAACGGTTTGTCCTTGTATATCCCGGAGTTTATTCAGCTGATCCTTTGTTATACTCCTGGGGACAAGAAACTTGATACGTTTCCCTGTCAGAACATAGATGAAGTCCTGAATCAGCCTGATTTTCTCCTTTTCCAGATCAGTTAATTCCAATACATTATCTTCAGTATCTTCGGTTTCACAGACGGCCTGGTTAGCCAGCATGGCCCGGCCCCTGTCTGAAATATCCAGGCGGATGTTTTCTTTTGTAGAAAGAGGAGATTGAGAGCGGTTGTCCCAAAGCACTAGTGTTTCAGACTCGGAAATACGCTGAACATAAGAGCTCTGAGACGCCAACTGAACGTTGGATTCTGAGATTTTCATCTTACATGCCTCCTTGCTTAGAAAATCATCCGTGAACGGGTTATATTAACAATATCGGCACCAGGGACTAGTGGGATAAGCCCGGCAACAGTTTGTCCATTGGGAAAACAGGGTTTTATTTTACAAGTGCATTCATGTAAAATGGATATAGGAAAGAGGTGATGGTGTGGATACCTGGGATGGTTTTGTGGAGGCGTGTAAAAGATGCAGAAACTGTTCCTTGTGTGAAACCAGGACCAACGTGGTGGTGGGCAGGGGAACCAACCTGAAAGCGCCCGTCATGTTTATCGGGGAAGGACCCGGTGAGCAGGAGGATATTGAGGGAAGTGCCTTTGTGGGGAGGGCAGGAAAGCTTCTGGATCTTGCCCTTGAAGCTCTCATGTTCGAACCCGGCCACTATTACATAGCCAATATCGTCAAATGCAGGCCGCCCGGAAATCGTGTTCCTTCAGAGGCTGAGGCTCAGGCATGCCTGCCATGGCTACGCTATCAGGTGAAATACATCAAGCCGTCAATTATTGTGTGTCTCGGATCCACCGCTGCAAGGCACATCATAGATAAAGGCTTCAAAATCACACAGGGCCGGGGAACCTGGATAGAAATGCCCGGTTATTTTTCCATCCTTCCAACCTATCATCCCTCTGCGGTTCTCAGGGATCCGGGGAAGAAGATGGATTTCTTTCAGGATTTGAAACAGGTCAGAACCAGAATACAGGCTCAGGATCTCTGGTAGGTGTTACGATGCAGGGCATATCTGGCAACCCTTATGAAGTTGCGGCATATGATAGGGATATGGACTTTTTTGGAGTGGACGTTCATGGTATATCTGGACAATGCCGCAACAACCTGGCCGAAACCGGAAATGGTTTACAGCACGTTATACAGCTTTATGAAAAACAGCTGTGCAAATCCCGGGCGTTCCGCCCATAAAATGGCGCGCATCTCTTCAAGTCTTGTTTTAAAGACTCGTGAAGCCCTGTCTGAATTATTCTATATCCAGAATCCTCTTGATATAGCCTTTACAGCCAATGCCACTCAGGCACTTAATTTAGCTATTCAGGGGGTGTTACGGCAGGGTGACCATGTTGTTACCACAGCCATGGAGCATAATTCGGTGCTAAGGCCCCTCTATCATCTTAAGCAGAAGGGGATCATCGACTACAGTGTTGTCATGCCCTACGACAGTTACGGTAACGTAAGCCCAAGCTCCATTGCCGAAGCCATCCGTCCCAACACAAGGCTCATTGCCCTGTCTTCCGCTTCTAATGTGACAGGTACCATCCTTCCCTATGAAGAAGTCGGGGAGATTGCCAGAACAAAAGAAATATTGTTTTTAGTGGATGCCGCCCAGGGGGCCGGGGTTCTGGATCTTGATGTAAAGGCAATGAACATATCTTTGCTGGCGTTCCCCGGGCATAAAGGACTTATGGGACCTCAGGGAACCGGCGGCCTCTATGTTGCTCCCGGCGTGGAAATGCGCCCTGTTCTCTATGGAGGTACCGGAAGCCGCTCCTTTGTAACAATACATCCGGATTTCATGCCGGACATGCTGGAGGCCGGAACTGTGAATTCGCCCGGGATAGCAGGTTTGGGAGCCGGACTCCGTTGGCTTATGGGTGTAGGCTTGGATAGGATCAGGAAAAAGAAAAAAATTCTGATGGAAAGCTTCTTCAAAGAAATAGGCCGGGTATCCTCCATCAGGTTCTATTCCGAAAGGGACGCCAGCAAAAATGCCGGAATTATTTCGCTGATCATCCCGGGTATGGATTCTTCGGAAATAGGCAATATATTGGACCAAAAGTACGGGATAGCCGTACGGTCTGGCTTTCACTGTGCCCCCCTGGCCCATGAGACACTCGGCACCATGAAGACCGGACTGGTTCGCATCAGCCCGGGTTATTTCAATACTGCTCAGGAAATGGAATATGCAGCAAGGGCCATCCGTGAGATAGCCGGAGGATGATCAGCCAGGTGAAAAAATTCGTATATGACCAGTTGTCAGATATCTATGAAGGTGATTTCAGGCCTGGAGCCCAGACGGAAGGGAACAACCACATTGCCCAGCCCCCTGCTGATATAGACCGGGATATGGTTTATGGTGTTTAAGGCTTTCCGGTAGCCCATCCGGCAGGTGGTCTCGCTTCTGAGAATGCGGTATTCCAGATGAAAGGGCATCCATATCTGGCCGCCATGAAAATGACCGCAAAGCATCAGATCAGTTTTATCCGGGGAAATGTGCAGGGCGGACTCAGGATTATGGGATACCGAGAGCCTGAAGTCGGCTTTGACCCGGGAGCGAAAGGCTGAGTCAAAATCCCTGGAGCCATGCCTGTAATCGTCCAGACCGGATATGGCGACTCTGATCCCGTCCTTTTCAAACAGTGTGCACTGGTTGATGAGGACATGGGCACCAATGCTCTTGAGATTGAAAAGGAGCAGATCCTTTATCATGGGTTTTTCCTGGAAACATTTATAATCATGATTCCCAAGGGTCACATATAGGGGAATTTCCAGTTCCAGAGCCTTAAGCCATCCTATAAACTTATCCAGGTCAGAAGGTCTGTCCATCAGGTCCCCGGCAATAATCAGCATGTCGGGATTGGCACTTCTTATGGCGTCTTTCAATTGTTTCGGAGAAACCAGCAAGAGACCGATATGAATATCGGAAAGCAGCGCAATGCGCAGCCCTAATCCTGATTCGCCAAACTTCAGGTAATCCGGTTTCAGGCGGCCAGCCTCAAAGAACATCCAAATAAAAAAAAGAAAAATTGCCACCAGTACATAAGTTATCATGGTATTCACCCTACCTGAACAAAGCTTAACATAGTTAGGTTAGTCCAACAAGTTGGGTATATTATTAATGTTGAAGGAAAAATAAAGACTATACCGGAATAGTGTGATGTTAAAAACACATTCCTTCCAGTGGGCTCACAGGAGGTATATATGAAGCGTGGGATTATTATAGTGCTTGATAGTGTTGGAATAGGTGCCCAGCCCGATGCCGGACTGTATGGTGACGAGGGCAGCAATACCCTGGGCCATATTCATAAAGAGTTGAAAGACCTGCCCTGGTTCAGCCTTGCCAATCTGGAACGTCTGGGATTGGGGCATATTGATGGTGTAGATTATCTCAATAAAAGCCATCCGGCCATAGGATCCTTTGCCAGGATGATGGAACTGTCAAAGGGCAAGGATACCACAACCGGACATTGGGAGATAGCCGGGATTGTTTTGGATAAGCCTTTTCCGGTTTATCCGGACGGGTTCCCGACCGAAATCATGCAATCCTTTGAGGAGGCTATTGGGCGCAAGACACTGGGCAACTTTCCCGCATCGGGTACTCAGATTATCGCCGATTTGGGAGCCGAGCATATGAAAACCGGCTTTCCCATTGTTTACACCTCAGCCGACAGCGTATTTCAGATTGCTGCCCATGAAGAAGTTATACCCCTTGAAACTCTATATGATATGTGCCAGAAAGCCAGACGGATCCTTACAGGTGAACACGCGGTAGGCCGGGTTATTGCCAGGCCATTCCTGGGCTCGCCGGGAGATTTCAGGCGAACTGAGAACCGCCGGGATTTTTCCTTAACGCCCATCAGAAAGACCATACTGAATTATGCAGCAGAGCATGGGTACGAGGTCAGGGCTGTAGGGAAGATTGAGGACATATTCAACCGAAGCGGCATAACCCATGCCGTCCATACCGGGGGTAACATGGATGGCGTGGAACGTACCCTTGCCTGGCTGAAAGAAGACTTTTCCGGGATCCTGTTTGTTAACCTTGTAGATTTTGACATGCTTTATGGGCATAGAAACAACGTGGAAGGCTACGGTAAAGCCCTGACGGAACTGGACGGAAGACTGCCTGAAATAATAAATGCCATGAAGGATGATGATATACTGTTTATCACGGCAGATCATGGCTGTGATCCCTCCACCGAAAGCACCGACCACTCCAGGGAGTATACGCCCCTTCTTGTTTATGGAAAGAAGGTTAAGGCAGGAATCAACCTGGGCACCCGTAAGGGGTTTTCGGATATTGCGGCTACCATCGCCGAATATTTGGATGTGGAAGCGGACATAGCGGGCGAGAGCTTCCTCTCACAGGTATTGAAGTAGTAGCAAATAACCGTCAGGCGCCCATCCGCTGGATGTGGATTTTGTTTGGTTAGTTATGGTATTCTTTGAATAACGCGAATAAGCCTGCATATAGTTTTTATGGATAAGTCTTTGGAGTGGATGGTTCCATGAAAGCTAAATGCAGGTTTTTTGCTGCTCTGCTATTGATATTCTGTATGCTGACTACTGTGATTGCGGCAGACAGCGATACTGCGGGAATAACCGAAACCGGTACGGAAGAAGCCCGGGCAGCTGAAGTCAATCCCAATCCCAAACCTCAGTTTCAGGTCAATGCCAAGTCTGCCATACTCATTGAGGCTGGAACGGGAAACACAGTGTTCGCCATGAATGAGAATGAAAAACTCCCCATTGCCAGCATTACCAAAATAATGACAATGCTTCTGGTCATGGAGGCGGTGGACAGCGGTAAGCTGGATCTGAAGGATACTGTCACCATCTCTGCCAATGCCTGCAGGATGGGTGGATCACAGGTCTATCTGGAGGAAGGCGAGATATTCACTGTGGAAGAACTCTTGAAGGCTGTTGCGGTACACTCTGCCAATGATGCCTCAGTAGCTCTCGCAGAAAAAGTGTCGGGAAGTGAGGAGGCCTTTGTTCATCTGATGAACGAGAGGGCAAAGGAACTTAAGATGAACAACACGAATTTTCTGGATGCAACAGGGCTGACCGACGAGGGACACTACAGCACAGCCCATGATATCGCCATCATGTCCAGGGAGCTTTTGACCAAGCACCCAAAGATTATTTATTTCACGACAATTTGGCATGACAGTTTCAGGGACGGGAAGTTCGACCTGGACAACACAAACAAGCTGGTTAAAAGGTATAGCGGTATAACAGGACTGAAGACGGGCTTTACCAGCAAGGCGGGATTCTGCCTGGCCGCCTCGGCGGAGAGGGACGGTACCCAGTTCATATCGGTAGTACTTGGCTCTGAAAGCAATGAAATGCGGTTTACGGAATCGGCAAAGCTCCTTGACTTTGGTTTCGCCAACTGGGAAACGGCCAGGATAGAAAAGAAAGGACTGCCTGCCGGAACCATCCCAGTAAAGAAGGGTGAAGTATCGGAGATTCCGTTGGAATACGGAGAGGATGCGGTGATTCTTGTAAAGAAGGGTAAAAAGAATCAACTGGTTGAAAACGCTGTTATACCCGAGAGTGTCAATGCTCCCGTAACAAACGGTCAAGTTGTGGGTGTCCTCAATGTGGAACTGGACGGCAACCGAATGGCCTCCATTCCAATAACGGCAGCTGGCGAGTCAAGGAGATGCAGCTTCGGTCTTTTGGTTGGTATGCTGGTAAAAAGGTGGGCAGGATTGTTTTGCTCCTGTCCGGAGGAACCCGCCGTTCCTGAAAACATCGAGCCAACCGATAACCCTCCACCTGATAACACATCCCCGCCCGAGGATAACCCTGCTCCCGGCAGCAATCCGGAATCGGAAGAGGATGCTGTCTATGGAGAAGACGAGTTTTATGAGGAGATACCTTCCATGGATGGCGAGCCCGATCCGGGGGAATCTGCCATAAGCGATGAAGACCCCGGCACTGGGGAAGATGGAGCCGTTATGGAGGAAACGCCGATACTGGAGGACAGTTCCAGCATTATGGAGGATTATGCCTGGTAAAAAGCCGCGGTCAGTAAGACAGGGGAAGACAGAATATGTGAAAACTAAGGAGCAGATGATTGCAGGGATCTCGTAAAGCCCGGTAGCTTTGCTGCACGGCTGAGAAACATCAGTATGTCATCGCGAGCGAACGAAGTGGAGCGCGGCGATCTACGAGATTGCTTCGTCGTCTTCGCCTCCTCGCAATGACATACCAGAAGTGAGAGGTGGCAGCCGCCCGTTTCTCATTCTCGCAGGATGTTCCGGCTTCTTATCGCAATGCGGCCTTGTTTTACGGGATCCCACCGTTTATGTTGCCTGGCTTCTTATATTGGTGATGGAATTCAAATACTCTTCCGTCCCATGTCTTACCTTAGCCTTAAGGCAAAGGTATCATAGAGGCCTTTCAGCTGGCAGCCCAGCTTCTCGGCAACTTCGATGATTTGCCGGATCGCATATAGGGATCAACCGAAGAACCGTTCCAGGTCGGCAGCTATGTCCTGGTTTTCCTTTGTAAGAATATCAATGAATTCTATTACCTGTTCATATTCTGTCAGGATTTCAAAGGCTGAATATAGCGCATCAATAAAGGCGGGAGAGATGGTATGCGGTGCCGCCTGATATAGGAGCGGACACATAGTAACTCCCCTCAGGTCGGGTACAAAATTGAGATAACCATGCTCATCAATTTGGGGAATAACGGGAAATATGCGGCAGGAAAGGGGGCGCTTCTTTCTGTCACAATAACCTTTGCACACCAAAAACTTGATCTTGGTTCCATCAGACAACACAATACCACTGTCCATGATTTTGAAACCGTCGTCTTTATGGTACATAGCCTCTTCACCCGGGAAGAGCAGCATACCGTCCTGGTCGGAGCCCTTGCAGCAGGCATTGCCGCACAGAACCCCACAGTCTGTCTCCAGGGGAGTCACGTTCTCCAGATATTCCCATGCTTTTCTGTACACTGATGTCTTCATAGCTAAGCGTAGAGCATGCCCACCAGCTTTTCAACCAGCCAGGAGGGCAATAGCTTTTTCAGCAGTAGTATTGTTTTATAACCGAAGCCAACGGCTCTTCGTATGGGCGGGTTCTTTTTGAGAATCATACCATGAATCACCCTGGCCACCTTTTCAGGCGGTACCCCGTTTTGCTCATCATGCTCCATCCTGGCCAGGGACTTTCTGAACCTGTTGTCATAGGGGGAATCCTTTCCGGCGGCTTCAGCAATAATGCGGCTTGAAGTAAATTCTGTCCTGGTATCTCCGGGCTCTACCAGGCAAGCTTTGATACCGAAGGGGGCAACCTCATGCCTTAAGGCTTCAACCAAGGCTTCCAGCGCATACTTGCTGGCACTGTACATGGACTGGTAGGGAATGGAGATCATACCGGCAACTGAGCTGATGAAAATGATTTTTCCCCATCCCTGCCTTCTCATTACCGGGAGTACATGCCTTATCATGCGAAGACAACCAAAAAAATTGATGTCAAACTGTTTCTCTGCTTCCTGAATGGAGGTATCCTCAATGGAGCCTGCAATTCCCATGCCGGCATTGTTTATGAGAACATCAATGCGCCCCTCTCTTTCAATCACCGTCCGGACAGCATTTTCTACCGATTCTTCCGAACTTACATCAAGTGGGATCATTTCAATAAACCCGCCTGAAGGGCTGCTATGAGCGGGCTGCCCCTCCCTGATGCCGGGGGCCCTCCTAGACGTTCCGTAAACACGGAACCCTCTTTCCATAAGCCATTGGGCCGTAGCCTTGCCAATTCCCGAGGATGCTCCTGTTAACATGACAACCTGATTCTTATTTCCCGACATAAATCCCATCCCTTCCATGGATCCCTGAGCAGGTCCGGTTCTGATAGAGAATATTATACAATAACTTAATATATCTGTCCTCAATTCCACTGGAGGAAGCTAAATCCCAAAATAGAGATTTGACTTTAAAGGGGTACCTATCACCTTTTGGTCTCTATTTGAAAAATCTAGTGGATATTTTATGGTTTTATGATACAATGGGATTGGCATGTTTATCTGGTACTATCACTAGGTCATAACTATCAGAATCATCGACAAGGAGATGTTACGATGGATCTATTTCAAAAATGCCAGGACTATACAGCGGTGAAAGAAGCCGTTGCTGCCGGCATCTATCCTTATTTCCATGCTCTGGAGTCCGGCCAGGATACCGAGGTCATTATGGAAGGCCGCAGAACCATCATGATTGGTTCCAACAACTATTTGGGGTTGACATCGGATCCCAGAGTAATTGAAGCCGCAAGGAAGGCTCTTGAAAAATACGGAACAGGCTGCTCCGGATCCAGATTCCTCAATGGTACACTTGATTTGCACCTTGAATTGGAAAAACAACTTGCCGAGTTTCTGAATAAAGAAGCCTGTATGACATTCAGCACGGGTTTCCAGAGCAATCTCGGGATTATTTCAGCCATAGCAGGACGCAACGACTACATAATCTGTGATAAGGAAAACCATGCAAGTATTTATGATGCCTGCCGTTTGAGCTTTGCCACCATGGTACGGTTCAAGCATGACGACATGGCAGACCTGGAACGGGTGCTCAGTGAGGTTCCCGATAATAAGGGAAAGCTCATAGTAACCGATGGTGTGTTCAGCATGGGAGGCGAGATCTGTAATCTTCCCAAAATCGTTGAACTGGCCAAGAAATACGGAGCCCGGGTCATGGTGGATGACGCTCATGCTCTGGGTGTTCTCGGTGAGAGGGGAAGAGGTACGGCTGAGTATTTCGGTTTGGAGGATGAAGTGGATATCATCATGGGAACCTTCAGCAAATCCCTGGCAAGCTTGGGCGGTTATATGGCAGCTTCTGAAGAAGTTGTTACCTATGTAAAGCACAATTCCAGGCCCTTTATTTTCAGCGCATCCATCCCTCCGGCCAACGCAGCGGCTGCCCTCAGCGCATTAAATGTATTGAAATCCGAACCTGAAAGAGTGAAAAAACTCATGGAAATTGCCGACCATATGAGGAAGCTGCTTCGGGAGAACAATATTCCGTTAAAGGAAACAGAGACACCTATCATTCCCATCATGACCTATGAGGATATAAGGACCTTTGTGATATGCAGGGAACTTCTGAAAGAGGGCGTCTATGTCAATCCCGTTATATCGCCTGCCGTTCCTCAGGGTCAGAGTATGATCCGAACCAGTTATACTGCAACCCATACCAGGGAACAGATGGAAGAGGCGGCAGAAAAATTCGTCACGGTCTTTGCAAATTTCTAGATGGACTCTTATCTCATCGGTTTACAGACAAAAAGGGGTGCTTTCCAATCGTTTTTGGTTAGAAGGCAGCCCCTTTATTATCTTATCGCATTGAATGGCAAGTTGGCAGTATTCACAGGTATTTATGAAGACTCATTATGAAAATGGCTGCTGCCTTTGAAGGCAACAGCCATGATTTCCTGGATCACTCTGTCTTTAAGCTATCCAGACATTCTGAACATATATTCTTTCCCTTATAAACCTTAATGTCTTTAGCGTTGTCGCAAAAGATACATGCCGGTTCATACTTCTTCAGAATGATTGTTGCGCCATCAACATAGATCTCCAGCGCATCTTTTTCCGCGATATCAAGCGTTCTTCTGAGCTCTATAGGCAATACAACTCTGCCGAGCTCATCAACTTTTCTTACAATACCGGTTGATTTCACAGAAATATCCCCCCCGTCTATATTAAATTAATCACTACCAATCACATCATACCATTAATTACATTTATGGTCAATACAAATCTGGTCTAAAAATTCATATTAATGTTATATAATGGAATAAGGCGGCAGCTTTAACGTTGTCATTGTAAACCTTCATTTATAAAAAATCAAGAATAAAATATACCTGTTTAAATAAGATATATGGGACGAGTAAACTGGAGCAGGTTCATGCTAAATGCCATTTGGGTCATAATGATATTTTCAGGAATTGTAACCGGGCTTATAACGGGAAGGACGAAGGAGGTTTCCGAAGCCATCCTGTCAAGCTGCAGTCAAGCGGTGAACCTGACCATCGTCATGCTTGGAGCCATGTGCCTCTGGACCGGTCTTATGAAGGTTGCGGAAAAAGCGGGCATTGTGGATACACTGGCAAGACTCTTGAGAGGTGTCTTCAGGTTTCTGTTTCCGGGAATCCCAAAGGGACATCCGGCCAATGGTGCTATAGCCATGAGCCTTAGTGCCGATCTGCTTGGGTTGGGCAATGCCGCAACACCATTGGGCATTCTTGCCATGAAGGAGCTTTCCAATATTAACGGCAATTCTCCCATTGCCAGCAATGCCATGGTTATGTTCGGCGTTATCAATGCAGCATGCATTCAACTGATACCGGCCACTATACTGATAATTCGTCAGCAAGCAGGATCAGCCGATCCAAACAGCATCATCCCCTGTGTGTGGGTAGCCTCGCTTGTTTCAACCCTTACCGGGATTATTGCTGCCAAGGCACTTGAACGTGCATCGAAAACTCCCGGTTGCCAGGGGAAAGGGCCTGGCCGGCATCTCATCTGAATCCTTTTAGGCAGGTTTACATAGGATGGCGGAGTTATTATCAAATGCTGCCATACCGGCAGTTGTTTTTCTAATAGTTGTAACAGCCTATATCAAGGGTGTGCCCGTCTTTGACACCTTTGTTGAGGGAGCAAAGGAAGGAGCACGCACCGCATTCGACATCCTTCCGGTAATGGTGGGGATACTGGCAGGCGTAGCCGTATTGAATGGATCCGGGCTTATTGATATTATGACCGGACTGCTTCAAAAACCGGCACAAGCCGCAGGCATTCCCGGAGAAACACTCCCCTTGCTTCTGATACGTCCCTTTTCCGGCAGCGCTTCCTTGGGGCTATTCTCTGAGCAGATAGCAAAGGTCGGACCGGACACTTTTTTAGGACGTGCACTGTCCACCATTATGGGTTCCAGCGAAACTGTTCTCTATACTCTTGCCGTCTATTTTGGAGGGGCAAAGGTCAAAAACACCCGCCATGCCATAGCCGCATCCCTTATTTCTTCCTATACAGGTATGCTTGCGGCCATATTCATCTGCAGGATTATAGAATAAACCCGCCATGACTTCAGAATCATCCCCATATTTGACAGGGTTTCCTGGCCTGTCCATTTTCACCTTTTAACGGATCGCTAATATTATGTAAATGTAGAAACCTGCTTCACATAAGGCTGTCCGCGATTTCGGAGGTTGTAATGGCAGAGGAATTGGTTGATGTCAGAAACCTGGGCATGAAATATCAGAGCCCCAATGGGGAGATCGATGCAGTGAGGGATGTATCCTTCACTGTAAACAAGGGAGAATTTGTTAGCCTGGTGGGACCCAGCGGATGCGGAAAGTCCACCATTTTGTCCATCATTTCGGGTTTGCTTAAGCCAACATCAGGTTCAGTTAGAATTGGCGGTGAATGGGTGCGCGGTACTTCAAGAAAGGTGGGCTATATGCTCCAGAAGGATCACCTGTTTGACTGGAGAACCATATATCAAAATGTGCTGCTGGGACTTGAGGTGAGGGGCACCCTTAACAGGGAGAGCAGGGAACGGGTTCTTGGACTTCTTAAAACCTATGGACTCTATGATTTTAAGGACAAATACCCCAATCAGCTTTCCGGCGGCATGCGTCAGCGGGCTGCGCTGATAAGAACCCTTGCGGTAAACCCTGACATTTTACTTCTGGACGAAGCCTTCTCCGCACTGGATTATCAGATGCGCATAGCTGTTACTGATGATATTTACGGCATCATTAAAAGCGAGCAAAAAACGGTTATCCTTGTTACCCACGATATTTCTGAAAGCATCAGCATGTCCGACCGGGTCATTGTACTTTCGAAAAGACCGGCTACTGTCACGGCAATCCACGATATAAAGTTCAACCTGGAGAAACGCACACCCCTGGCATGCCGTGAAGCTCAGGAATTCCCGGGATATTTCAACACCATTTGGAAGGAGTTGGATGTTCATGTCTGATAAGCAGGAACCTGCACTGTCCAGGGAGAGAGCTGAATATCTCAGAAAGGTAAAGATCAGAAAATATTCCATATTTGCGACGAGGATACTAATCCTCGTGGCGGTCTTTGCGGTCTGGGAGATTACTGCCAATCTCAAGCTGGTTGATCCTTTCATAACCAGCCAGCCTTCAAGGATTATCAGAACCTTGGTCAATCTTTATCGGGAAGGGGATCTCTTCAGGCACATTGGCGTCACCTGCCTGGAAACTGTTGCGGGGTTTCTGATGGGTACCATCCTGGGCACGGGCATTGCCATCCTGCTATGGTGGTCCGATTTTATCTCCAGGGTTCTGGAGCCGTATCTGGTGGTGCTGAACAGCCTCCCCAAGATTGCATTGGGACCCATCTTCATCATATGGATCGGTCCCGGCCCATCGGCCATTATTGTGATGGCTCTGGCAATATCACTTATTGTTACCATTCTGGAGGTACTCAACGGATTCCTTTCGGCGGATCCTGAGAAAATCAGACTGGTGCAGACATTTGGAGCCAATCGCCTGCAGGTCTTCACCAAGGTGGTGCTGCCTGCCAATATAAGCTCGGTCATAAACGCCCTGAAAATAAACGTGGGATTATCCTGGGTCGGAGTCATAGTGGGAGAGTTCCTGGTGTCCAGGGCAGGCCTGGGATATCTGATTGTTTATGGTGGGCAGGTCTTTCAACTGGATCTTGTCATGACCAGTGTCATTATATTGGCTGTGGCAGCAGCGCTCATGTATCAGGGTGTGGTCTGGATAGAGAAGAAACTGACGAAGAACCGGCAAATATACGGACAACTGTAATAGCTGCCGGACTTTTCGGCATGGTAAACAAGCTAAAGATCTCATCTGTCATCCCACTGAAAATCAAAGTATTAGGGAGGGTTTATTCATGAAAAAGGTAGCCATAATCCTGGCAGTTATTATGATGGTATCCACTCTGTTTGCAGCATGCGGACAACAGGACAAGATCAAAATTACACTGAGCGAAGTGACCCATTCAGTCTTCTATGCACCTCAATATGTTGCCATAAATAAAGGTTTTTTTGCAGAAGAGGGGCTGGAGGTGGAGCTGAGCAACGGCCAGGGTGCAGATAAGGTTATGACAGCCGTATTGTCAGGACAGGTTGATATTGGTTTTGCAGGTCCTGAGGCCTCAATTTATGTCTATAACGAAGGCAGGGAAGACTATGCGGTGGTATTTGCCCAGCTGACCAAGAGGGACGGCTCCTTCCTGGTGGGAAGAAGCCCGGAACCGGATTTCAAATGGGAAAACCTTAGGGGAAAGACCATTATTGGCGGAAGAAAGGGCGGTGTGCCCGAGATGACCTTGGAATTTGTCCTGAAAAAGCATGGTCTAATGCCGAACGAGGATCTTGTGGTGGATACAAGCATCCAGTTTGCGGCCATGGCCGGTGCCTTCACCGGCGGTGAGGGGGATTATGTCACCCTGTTTGAGCCTACGGCAACCATGCTTGAGAAGGAAGGAAAGGGATATGTTTTGGCATCACTGGGCATGGACAGCGGCGAGATCCCTTACACGGCTTACTTTGCTACGAGAAGCTATATTGAAAAGAACAGGGATATTATCCAGAAATTCACCAATGCTATTTATAAGGGGCAGCAGTGGGTTGAGCAGCATACCCCAAGGGAGATTGCTGAAGCTATAAAGCCGTCCTTCCCGGATTCGGATTTGGAAACCCTTGAAGCGGTTGCACAGAGGTACAAGGAAATTGACGCCTGGTGCAAGAATCCCATCATGACAGAAGAATCCCTGAACCTGTTACAGGAGGTCATGCAGGAAGCAGGGGAACTTAAGCGTGCTGCACCTCATGATAAGATTGTGGACAATACCTTTGCCATAAAGGCTATGGAAGATATGGCGCAAAAATGAACGGCATTTGACCAAAGGTTTGATAAATAATACGAAGAAACAGGGGAGCGGTTCTTTTGTCGGTTATGTCCATAAGGGGCAAAATGGATCGCTCCCCTGTCAGATTCTTTATTTGAACCCTTGATTATGAATGCTTTTATGATAGAATATTCCTGTGCAAAATTCGACATTTACTTGTTTGTTTTTATGGATGTTTTATCTGAATAAAGCAGAATATGCTGGTTCATTATGATTATGGATGCTTGTTTTTAATTCCGCAGGTTGCGGTTATTCTTATTATATGGGAACGGTGCACCTGTCGGAACGGTATTTCTGTTTATTCAGAAAGGCATATAAGGAAGCATAAAAAACAGGAGGGAAAAAAATGAGCTTACTTGAAAACAAGTTCAAACTCAAAGAGAATGGCACAAATGTCAGAACCGAGTTCATTGCTGGTTTGACAACCTTCTTCACCATGGCTTACATCATCTTTGTAAACCCCAATATACTTGGGTTGGCCGGCACCGAGGACAATCCCTTTTCCAAGGGCGGTATTTATGTAGCTACCATTATTGCAGCTGCTATAGCTACTCTGATCATGGGACTCGTCGCCAACGTACCCTATGCTCAGGCTCCAGGGATGGGTCTTAATGCATTCTTCACCTTTACGGTAAGTATGGGTCTCGGTTTCACATGGCAGCAGGCTCTGGCGATGGTATTTGTCTGCGGTATTATCAATATCGTTATCACAGTTACCCAAGTAAGAAAGATGATAATAAAAGCCATCCCGCGCTCGCTCCAATACGCCATCGGCGGCGGTATTGGACTTTTTATTGCCTATATTGGCTTTAAAAGCGCCGGATTCTTGAAGTTCACCACTGAAGCTCCCTTTATTTTCTCAGATGAATTTACCACCGTTGGCCATGGAGCCAATGTTGTTCCCGCTCTGGTAAACTTCTCTGAGCCCGGGGCTCAGCTGGCGCTCATCGGTCTGGCCATCATTGCTGTTCTGATGATTCTGAAGGTTAAGGGAGCCATCCTGATCGGTATTATTGCCACCACAATAATTGGTATCCCCATGGGTGTTACCAACACAAGCCTTTCCAACCCCTACCATGTATCCGATATTGCCGATACTGCCTTCAAGCTTGATTTTGGCGGTCTTTTTGCAGATCCGGCAAAGATCGGTCTGGTTCTTGTAACCATTTTGGCATTCAGCCTCTCAGACACATTTGATACCATTGGAACCTTTATTGGAACCGGACGCAAGAGCGGTATCTTTGACGAGAAGGATGAGGCCGAGCTGTTTAAGGGTAAGGGCTTTAAATCCAAGATGGACAAGGCTCTGTTCGCGGATGCCACTGCCACATCCATAGGCGCACTGCTTGGAACCTCCAACACCACCACCTATGTGGAGAGTGCAGCAGGAATAAGTGTTGGCGGAAAAACCGGATTAACCTCGGTATTTACAGCTATATTCTTCCTCATATGCCTCGTATTCGCCCCTGTAGCCGGTATCGTTCCCGCTGAGGCTACAGCTCCCGCACTGATCATCGTAGGTATTCTCATGATGGAATCCCTGGGCAAGATCAATTGGGGCGACTTTGAAGAAGCCCTGCCGGCTTTCCTGACCGCCGTTACCATGCCTTTGGCCTATAACATTTCCACTGGTATTGCCGCTGGCTTTATCTTCTATGTTCTGTCAAAGGTAGTAAGGGGTAAGTTCAAGGATGTTCACCCTGTTATGTATGCAGTCACGATCCTGTTTATCATCAACTACATTATTGCAGGTGTATTGAATCTCTGATGAACAACCGAAATGAAATGGTGTAAGGAAGGGTTGCCCTTTGG
>JAAYTP010000014.1 GCA_012518025.1 Clostridiaceae bacterium | reverse complement strand
TTTTGCATATTGATAGATGGTACGGATATGAAAAAGACACCTCAAAGGGTGTCTATAGTTATGGTCGAGGTGAGAGGACTCGAACCCCCGGCATCTTGGTCCCAAACCAAGCGCGCTACCAACTGCGCTACACCTCGAAAACACTGCGCACATAATCATACACTAAAACGCTGGCAATTTCAATACCTTGCGCCTATTTTGGCCTTCCAGGTATTGGCGCTGGCATTCTGGCAAGCACTTATTCAAAATTAATAACATATGGGGGCAAACGCCCCCATATACAATTCAGAGAATATTGATAAGTATAATCGTCCTCTGCATCTGTCAATTAGCCACCAAACAGAGCCAGGAACACGCCTGCTGCGACAGCCGAGCCGATTACACCGGCCACGTTGGGGCCCATGGCGTGCATCAGAAGGAAGTTAGCCGGATTGGCTTTCTGTCCCTCTACCTGGGATACACGGGCAGCCATGGGAACGGCAGAAACACCTGCGGAACCAATCAGTGGGTTGATCTTGCCGCCTGAAATCCAGTACATCAGCTTTCCAAACAGCAATCCGCCCACGGTCGCGAAGGAGAATGCCATCAGACCAAGACCGATGATCATAATTGTCTCAAGTCTCAGGAAGGTTTCAGCCCTTGCTGTAGCACCAACGGTAACTCCGAGGAAGATTGTAACAATATTGATCAATGCATTCTGTGCTGTATCGCTCAGTCTTTCCACCACACCGGATTCCCTGAAGAGGTTGCCCAGCATGAGCATACCGATCAGAGGAGCCACTGAAGGCAGAAGCAGTACGCACAGGACGGTAACAACGACGGGGAACAATATCTTCTCCAGCTTGGAGACCTCCCTGAGCTGCTCCATCTTGGTTTCCCTTTCCTTCTTAGTGGTGAGAAGCCTCATGATGGGCGGCTGAATCATGGGAATCAGCGCCATATATGAATAGGCAGCAATCGCGATGGCGGGCAGCAAATGGTCAGCGAGCTTTGAAGTCAGATAGATAGCGGTTGGGCCATCGGCTCCACCAATGATTCCAATGGAAGCCGCTTCCGGCGGTGTAAAGCCAAGAGCTATAGCGATTACAAAAGCAACATAAATACCGAATTGGGCTGCTGCACCCAAGAACAGGCTGCTGGGTCTTGCTATCAGCGGACCAAAATCGGTCATGGCTCCTATTCCCATAAAGATGAGGGAAGGATAGATACCTTTCTTAACCCCTAGATACAAATAGGAAAACAAGCCACCTGGCTGGCCGGAACCCGCAACCTCTTCCACCATAAGATCGGCAAGCGGCAGATTAGCCAAAAGCATACCGAAGGCTATGGGAAGAAGCAACAATGGTTCAAATCCTTTTACTATAGCAAGGTAAATGAGCACACCGGAAATCGCTATCATCACCAGGTGCTGCCAGGTGAGACTCGCAAAACCGGACATCTCCCATATTTTCTCCAGAGTTTCTATGAATGAGTATTGCATTATGTTAACCCCCCCTTAATTGAGTGTCAGCAGAACATCACCTGTATTGACTGATGCCCCTTGTGTTGTAACAACCTGTGCTACAGTGCCGTCGCGGGGAGCAAAGATTTCATTCTCCATTTTCATGGCTTCCAGAATGAGAACAACTTCCCCTCTCTTTACGAAGGCTCCCGGGGATACTTTTACACTCAATACAGTACCAGGCATGGGGGCTTTTATGGGCTCACCGGATACATTGGCTGCCTGCGGAGCAGGTTGCGCTGCAACCGGTGCAGCCGCCGGAGCGGGAGCTGCCGGAGCAACAGGCTGTTCTGCAACGGGTGCCTGTGCTACCTTAACAACGCTTGCCTGTCCTTTTTCAACTTCAACCTCATAGCTTTTTCCGTTCAATGTAACTATATACTTCATTTTGTGTTCCTCCCTATCCAATGTTCCAATATGCTAATTCAGAGCCTTAATACTCTTAAACTGGAGCTCCGAAAGCGGAATTTTCGATTCGTGGCTGACAATGGCCATGATGGTAGCCGCTGTTTTATCATCCACGTCCAAAAGCTTCAGTTCGCCTGCTGAGACGGCGGCATCCTTCTTTTCAACAGGGGCAACCTGTTCTGATTTGCCCTGGGAAGCCTCTTTCTTATTGAGTCTCACAGCGCCAATTATTTTTGACTGAAGCGTGATGAACAGGCTCAGAGCAATTAGCACCGCAAATACAATAGCAAGCCCAAATAAACTAATTAAAATACTTTCCAATACAGTCATGTGCACCACCCTTTACAGTTTCTTAATAGTATAGCTGACAGTGGAGGATTTTCTCTCCTGCCTCTCGCGGAGGAATTTTTCAGCAATCTGAGGAAATGCTATATAGGAGAGTACATCTTCATCGTTTTCTGCCAGGCTGCCAAGCTTCTTCTTCGCCTTGTTGAATTCGGGCTCCATATTGTCGGCAAAGCGACCGGTAATAGGTTTCTCATCACCGAGAACCTTTTTAATAAGATCGGGATTAATCTCTCCAGGAGCCTTGCCGTATTCGCCCTTGAGGTAGGCCTTGACTTCTTTGGAAACGTTCTTATACCTTTCGCCCATTAAAACATTGGTAGCTGCCTGAACTCCCACCATCTGGCTCATGGGAGTTACCAGGGGCGGATATCCAAGATCCTTTCTGACTCTGGGTGTTTCCTGGAGCACTTCATCCAGCTTATCCAGCGAATTTTGCTGCTT
>JAAYTP010000097.1 GCA_012518025.1 Clostridiaceae bacterium | reverse complement strand
TACTTCCTGTTCCTGTTATAAGGCCTGACCTGATCATAGTATCGTTTACGGTTCATATATACCTGCTTTTTCAGCTTCAGCCACCTTATGATATCTCCGCCGAAGAACAGCAGGTAATTGACAAAGGATGCCAAAATAGCTGCCACAAGATACCACGCGTTGAAGCGTATGGCGTTAACCAACTGGTATATCGAAAAGGCCACCTGCAAAAGCCCCAGATACTTGACCTTTATGGGGAGAACGAAGAAGAAAAGGAGCTCCTGTTCCGGAAAAAGGGTTGCAAAAGCTAGAAACAAGGACAGGTTAAGATACAGACCGGTAACTCCAAGACCGGAAACAAACGCTGCAATAATTGTTAAAATTGCACCGCAGAAGTAATACACATTATATCTGAATCTTCCCCACACACCCTCTATGGCTGTTCCAATAAAGTAGAGCAGGTACAACTGCAGGAAAACCCATATGGGATTGGTGGTCTGAGGAAGGAATAAAAAGCTCACCAAACGCCAGATCTGGCCACTGAACACCCTATCTGGTATCAGGAACAGAAAATCCGCCCTGAGAAAAAGGAAGACCATGACATAGGCGGCTATGTTCAGACCGATCAGATAATGGGTCAGGTTTCTGATGGCATAGCGGCCATATTTCAATTCAAGGCGTGAAAGCCATTTCATCCATTCTACCTCCCGTAAATCGAATAAAAATGTGCATGCGTCACCATCCATAACGATCTGGTATGTAATGACCCTGCACATTCCCGTTGCTCCACAGGCTCGTTAAATGTAATCCTATTATACGCCAAAACATTGGCGAGTACAACGATGTCCCAAGGTTTTCATAAATATCAGTAGACCGATATATACTCCGACATCCATATCTTTTTCACAAAGTCCCCTTCAAATTCAATGTTGAAGGTATCGGCCATCCGATAGTGCCCGAATTCCATCTCTTCATCTCTCAGCAGGTAGTAGGTCCAAATCCTATCCTCATAATATCCCCGGTCGGGAAGCCCGTACAGATCCATCGCCTGCTGTTTGGAATGGAATATCTTTAATCCTCTCGGGGTTTCAATCTCTCCATCCTTTTCCAGGGAAATATAACTTATGATCTCGTTGGTTATCCCTACACAAACCCCGCCATTCCTGTAAAGGACGCCCACCAGAAAATCATAATCGGTATACTGTTCCAAATCCAGGCCTATTTCCCCGGCTGCCTCCCTGACAGGTGATAAAAGCTTGATCTTTCCAATTCTGAAGTCATTTGCATTCAGACCGGAGGTAAGAGAATTCTTTTCATACTTTGGCCCGCCCTTGGTGGAAAGATGCTGCCATTTTCCCCCACCGGAGTATTGATACTCCCGTACAACCTGAGCCACATCAAAATATGTGGAGATATCCTCCTCCATATCATGAAATTTAATCTGAAGGCTGTCCCGCTCTGTAAGATAGAGGACGTTATCCTTGACGACGGGCCTGACCCTCCTGTCAAACTGATAGTAGTAATCAGTATTAAGGTCTGGATAGGATTTCACCAGGTGCTCTGGAAGAGGACAGTCATAGGTGATTCCCTGATCCGGCAGTGTAAGGGTCACACGACCCTCCCCGGCTTCCACTACGGCGTTATTACTGGCTTTGGCCGGAGCAGGAGGAAGCATGCTTATGAGTTTGCCGTTGGAATAGGAAAAGACCTCACATTCCGTCGGGTTGTTGGTGTCCAAAATGATAAGGCTTTCCCTTTCAGGTCCATAGCCTACCATGAGCGACATCCGGCATTCCCCGCCGAAATAGTCGGTGGTCTGATCAGCGATAATCAGACCATCCCTGCTAAAAACAGTTACCCTACCGTTAAGGTTGCTATCCTCATATGCGGCAATTTCTTCTTGCCTGCCGTCGTTATCGATATCAAAGCTTTTAATGGTTCCGGAATAGACATAATAGGGTGTATCATTGACCCAGATGGTTGAAAGCTTTTCGCTGATGGTATCGTATTCCATAACAAGACCGTATTCTGGGAATTTATAGATATCATATCCCTGGGCAGCATTTTCATAAAGCTCGAATTGGGTGCCCAGAACCGTAAAAATCTGCTCCAGGGTGAGGGACATGCAATAAAGCACGCCAGGATAGGTGGATAAAAAAGCTGCATCGGGCAGTTCCACTTCCTGCTGGTCAATCACCTGTTCACTTTCAGGAGCAGACCCATTAGTCTCGCCGGACGGCTCCGGAGTTTTTTCATTATTGACTGCGGTAGTACCGGTTTTATTATTTTCAGGCTGTTTGTTCTGTTTATTCCCGCCACAAGCGGAAGCCATTATCAGGGTGAGGCTGATAAACAAAACCGCCAATAGATGTCTTCCTGTCATTAAAATCATCCTCTGTTGCATGAATCGCCCTCATTTCCATTATACCCTAACTTTACTCCTGAAAAAACCCTGCCACCAGTGGTGTATGGTTACAAGGCAATGGCTCTCTACAAGATATGCATGGCACTTGCCATGGCAACAACCTGTTCCTTTATGAGATATATCGGCATGTTTAGACTTCGAGCTGACACTCACAAAACAAGCAGCCGGCTTGCCCGCGTATAGGGACAGCCCGGCTTAACAAGCGAAATGATAAAAGCCCCGGTTCCCGAAGACCAGGGCCTTCATAAATCAAAGCCATCAGTAGTTCCTGCTTACAAGGATTATCAGTTCTGCTCGGTCTGCCTTCTTTTCAGCCTCTGTGTACGGCGCTTTTCGGCCTCAGCATGCCCTTTTCTCTGCTCATCGGTCTCCAGGATGAGGCCCGGCACTTCCCTGGGCTTTCCATCCGAGTCAACGCTCACATAAGTAACGTAAGCCTTGTTGGTGGCCCTTTTGAGCTTTCTTAAGTAGTCCTCGGCGAACACCTCGACAGTAACCTCCATGGAAGTACGACCAACCCAGGTCACTCTGGCTTTAAGGGTGACAATCTCCCCAACGTGCACCGGTTCCCGAAAATCCACACTATCAATGCATACTGTGGCGACAACGCTGTTGGAATGCTTTTGGGCGGCCATGGCTCCGGCAATGTCTATCCAATGGAGCAGGGTTCCGCCAAGAAGGTTCCCCAAAAGATTGGTATCATTGGGCAGAACCAGTTCATTCATTTCTATCATGGATTCATTAGGTGATCTAGCTTTCATAACACTCCTAATACATAAGTTTTAAAAATATCCCACAAAAGATCGCATAGCTCCTGGTTCTCATAGCCTTCCCCATCGCTGTCCTCCAACCGGAACATACTCTGCTCAAAGAGCTTGCTTTCTTCCGGGGGTATGATCAGCTTGTAGCCTCTTTGGCCAAACTTCGATTTTCTTATATAGTCTATCATCTGACCGATGCTCAAAAGCGGCAGACAGTCTTCAAGGTTGAAAAACTCCTCCGGCTCAATATAGAGGCAATCAAAGTCCTCGTCGTATTCATCCCCTTCATCCCCGGCTTGAGCATCCATAAGTGCATCATTATCCCCACCGGTTTCAGGAGCAATATCTTCTTCCTGCTCCATTGGATCTTCCATGAGCCTGAGCCGCCGGAGCACAATCCTTGGGGTCCGTCCCAAATCATTGATTAGAACCTGTCCCACCACGAATTCTATATCCTCATATTCATCGGTCTCCACATTAGTGCATATGGATGCCACTGCCATGTCGTTTATGGCAGGTCTCCAAAGGGATCTGAGCATTTCCTTCTGGGAAGCTGTCAGGGGTCTTAGATCCTGAGGTGATAAATGCTCCTTCATATAATTGACCTCCATTTATCATTCCTTAATCATCTACTATTATAAACAATTTTCTCATTCCCGGCTATCCGGGAATATCTCTATTCAATATAATAGGGATCATCCACGGTGCCGCTTCCTTCAACCTCCAGAAGGGAAGAATCAAGGTACAATGCCGGGCGTACCCCCACGCCGCAAAGCACAGCATAATCACTGTATATGATATTTCCCTCCAATCCTACTATACAAACCTCGCAGGGTGTATTGGCATTAGGTGTCCTTAGCCACCACATGAATGCACCATCAGCCTGATGCTTCAGGTCCTTGTACCAGCCGGATTCATCGCGCTTTATGGCTTCTTCAGTAGGGTAGGCAGTGAGAAGATGACCTTTGTAATAAAGGTATTCCATGACTTCTTCAACCGAAAGAAGAAAAACCCTGTCCTCGACTTCCATATAATAGGCTTCATCAGTATTAAACCACACATCTTCCAGAGAGGCCCTTGAGAAATCATATGGAGCGCTCCCTCCAGTCGCCTTTTCCCTGTCCATTTCAGCTATGACGGCTTTATGCCTCACTGTTTTTATCATCGCTTTCTCTTCTTCAGTGAAATTATACAGAAAACCCATTTCCTTATCGTAATCATTCAGCCCATACCATACGGCATCAGCACTGGGAGGCTGTGTTGAATAGCTCACATTTTTCTGGTCGGAGTTAAGCCATTCCCTAATGTTGGAATCAACCCAGGAATTGCTGCCCTTCATGGCTCTTAAGTCTTCCTGTGAGTAATGGATGTAAACCTCATCCCGGGGCATTTTGTTATCGAAAGTAATCCGGGAAGTCATGTTGTAGGTGCCGCTTTCAGAGGCATCAAAGGGCTTAAGAGTCAGGATCTCTGATGAAAGCAAAAGCGGCTCTCCGTGACTGTTGACATGGATGACCATCCAGTCGATGGGCTTACCGTAGTAATTGCCAAACCGAATAATATCCCCTGTTTCAAGCCTGATTTTTTCTTTGTCTGCCTGGCTATCTCCCACACTCTCCTTCTCCGGCAACTGGTTGTCAGAGGAGTTTTGGGCCGCATCAGATCCTGTATCTGATTCTGAAGGCATGTTTGCACTGTCTGTACTGCCATCGACAGTTGAGGGTTGTGGCTTTTGAGTAGCAGGATCCACGGTTCCAGGCTCTATTTCAGATTGTTGTTGCTCCTTCGGGAGGGATGGGACGGCAGACGGTATTTCGGTGCCCACAGTACGGCTTGTCAATGTGCCGGGTTCTTGCCCTGTATCGGGGCTGACGCCCGAAAAGGACCCTTGTGGGCGAACTAGAATATATGTTCCAAAGGCGGATACCAGAATTACCAGTGCTAAGAGCAGGGCTATCCTGGGCTTTTTTACAGGCTGCTTCCCTTTTTCAGTTTCCTTGCCCGATGCGGTTTGCTCATTTTCAAAAGCAGGCTTTGGCTCAGCCTTTTCAGCGCTGTCCAGCAGCTTGTGCAGCACATCAATCAGAATGTCTATATGCTTTTCCATCTGAGGAGTTATTGCATCCAGCCAGTGGGTGGAATAAAGAAAGTACTCCATAGACTTGGTAGGCAATACATCCTCAATGCGGAAGGGAACGATAATGAGATTCTTATGTACCGCTCTCTCCACTTCCCTTAGAACCTGCTGCGAGTTGTTGGACGCAGATGAAAAAATTATAATCATGATTTTACTCGAGCCTATGGCGTCGACGATGGCTTCCCCCCATTCCATCCCGGGCAGAACATCGCGGGGGGCGATCCAGCATCTTATCCCTGCACTCTCAACTGCGGAGCAGACAGCATTCGCCACATTTTTATCGTGGTACGAGTAGGATATGAATACATCATGTGCCATAATCGAATCCTCCTGTTAAGCAACTTTATTTTACACAAACCACCAAAACATTACAACTGAATACTGACCTGGCAACTATTTTGGAGATAATTAATGACAAATGACTATAAAATATGTTAATATTCTAATATATCAATTAATAAACTGTGGAACTAATAGTTATGTCTTCATACAGTGGGAGTTTTTGTTGGGGGGGTAATAGGATGAAAGGGGTCAAAAAATCCAGTTCAAAGCCAAAAAGCTCTGTCAGGAAGTCTCTAAGGGTGAAGTTGCCGCAGCTTAAGCTCAGGACAAGACTAATAATTTCATTTCTGGTGCCAATCCTGGCTATCGTCATCATCGGCATGTCCTCGTATTCATTGTCCAAAAGCGAAATCACCAAGGTGGCCATAGACTCTTCACAGGAAGTGATAAACGGCGAAATCGCATTTTTCAACATGCTTGCCAACATTGTGGAATCTCAGGGCATGCAGCTTATGACCAACAGCGATGTGAGGACTGCTCTTAAACCGGATTTCAGGGATCTGGAAAAGTCGTTGCAGATTGATACTACTAAAAGAGTAAACTCGCTTTTATCTTCCATGACATCCTCCAACGAATACGTCAAAGACTACTCCATAATAGGTGTCAACCACTGCATTTACACAAATTCTCATTTGAATGTCCGAACCCTGGATCAGCTAAATAGCATCAGCCTCTTTGAATCTTTTATGTCCGGAAATGCCAAAAACGCCTGGATTGGCGACAACGCGGCCGTTGCCGCGCTCTATGACGGAAAGGGGATCAAGGGAGCTTCTCTTTCGTATATCATGAAATATGTTGATGTTTATACCGGTAAGCTCCTGGGCGTTCTGATAATTGAAATAGATCCCAAGGTGATAGCGGGCATGGTGGAGAGGATGAGCGCTGGTCTCGGAGACTGTCATATTATAAGCCAGGAAGGTTTTGATAATGCTTTCTTAACCCTGGATGACACCTTTGATCCCGCTGCACAATATGCTTTTTCCGGGGAAGAGTATTACCAAAATTTTAATGAAGGGGATGAAGAAGTTAAAGTCATTAATGAAAGGCACGAAATCATTATACTCGGCAGAGCCGAAAACAATGCCATCGTTATCGGCACTGTCATACCGCAGAAGATGCTCAGTGCAGGAGCAAACCGCATACTCGTCATCACCCTGATTGTTATGGCCGCTGCCGTATTGATCTCGGGACTTATCGCACTGATGATCTCCAACAACCTGAGCACCGCCGTGAAAAAGATAGTTTCAGCGGCCAAAACCGCTGCCTCAGGTGACTTAAGACAGAAACTGTCCAGCGACAGGAAAGATGAATTCGGAATCCTTATCAACAGCATCGGGCAGATGATGGACAGCATGCGTGATCTGATTATTGAAGCTGCCGGCATAGCCAACAGTGTTATTGAATCGGCTTCAATGGTCAGCAGTTCCACCCAGGAGGTTGTTAGTATTACAGAGAGCATTGCAGCCGCAATAGATCAGATTTCCTCCGGAGCCGGTGCCCAGGCCGCAGATACAGAGGCAGGAGTTATAAAGACCAGCGAACTGGCTTCCAGCATTAATGCTGTTGCAGAGAGCGCAAATCAAATAGAGCAGGTATCGGGCTCTACCTTCAATCTTACAAAGAACGCACTCACATCCATGGATGAGCTTGATGAAAAAGCAGGTCAGACAAACCAGATCATCTACCAGGTCCGCGATGATATAAGTGAATTAATCAAGCGTAGCGGCAAGATATCAAGCATTGTAAAGGTGATCACCAATGTTGCAGACCAGACCCGGCTTCTGTCACTCAATGCCTCCATTGAGGCAGCAAGGGCAGGGGAAATGGGACGTGGTTTTGCCGTTGTGGCGGAAGAGGTTAAGAATCTGGCTGAACAGACCGCTGCTTCAGCACTGGACATTGCAGCCCTTGTAAAAGAGATCCAGTCACATATTAAAGCTACCGCTGATAAGGCAGACTCCGCCGATAACATTATAAGTAAACAGAATGAAGCCCTTGAAAAAGTCATCGGCTCTTTCAACGAGATATCCGCTTCCATGGATCTTTTGATGAACAAGGTTCAGGAAATCAGATCAAGCACCATTGAAATGGATCAGCATAAGAACCAGGTGCTCAATTCCATTCATAACATTTCAGCTGTTTCCCAGCAAACGGCCGCAACCACACAGGAGCTGACTGCTTCTTCGGATCAACAAATGGCGGAGTTGAAAGCCTTCCAGGAAAAGGCCCTTGCTTTGGAGGAAGAGGCAAATCGTTTGAAGGAGGCTATCAAGGTCTTTATGGTTTGACTCTGGTTCGTGCTTCCATCCTCTTTCCCAGACAGTAAGGAAAATTGAAAAAAGCAGGGTGGATTTCCACCCTGCTCCCATATAGAGGATTCATCATATCCCTTAAGAAATCCTTTGAGGACTTCGGTTTTAGTCTGCTCTGTTATCGCAATATAAAACTGGTTCTTTATGGTTAAACATCAATACCTGTCAGGCATTAACCGCACTTGGAATATCCGCAGTGGCGGCAGATCACACATCCTCCCTCATGCTCCACTCCGCCGCCGCATTCGGGACACTTTCCGGTGTCGCTTGTGACCTTGTTCACATCATTACCTGATTCGGGTTTGTTCAAATTCAGGTGACGGGCAGTTGGTCTTGGAAATGTCACATTAGCCTTAGGCGCTTCTTTGTAGACATTGCCGCTGCCATTGCGATGGTTCATGACCCTTTCAATGAGGCGTCCGATGGCATCCGGGCAGGACAGAACCTTAAGGCCTCTCTGGCGAATGGTTGATGCACAGCGGATGCCCTTAAGCTGTTCCACCAGGGATTTCTCGTCAACGCCCGCTCTCAGGGCTATGGAAACAAGGCGGCTGGTGGCTTCGGACTGGGACGGGCAGCCACCGGCTCGTCCGGTATTGGTGAATACCTCGCAAATACCTTTTTCATCATAGTTTACAGTGATATACAGGTTACCGCATCCAATCCTGACTTTTTCGGTGAATCCCGTGGTAATCTCCGGTCTGGGTCTGGGTAAGATCCCCTCTGCTTCCTGACAGTCTTCGCAAGCCTGGTTGGAACCGGTTCCGGAAGCGGAGTCTTCCTTTCCTTTTACGCTGCCAATGTTCAGCACCTGACCCTCGCGGCTTCCGTCACGGTAAATGGTAACACCCTTACAGCCCGTTCTGTAGGCATGGCGGAAGACATCGGCCACATCATCCAAAGTGGCTTCCTTTCTCAGGTTAACGGTTTTGGAAACCGCATTATCGGTGTGCTTCTGGAAGGCTGCCTGCATCCGGACATGCCATTCAGGCGAGATGTCATGAGCCGTTACAAACAGATCCTTCATACGCTGCGGTATCCCCTCGATTTCATGGAGGGAGCCTTTCTGGGCTATTTCTCGCATCAGTTCTTCGCTGTATAATCCCGCTTCTTCACAAGCGGCTTTGAAGATGGGATTTACCTCCACCAGTTCGGTTCCATCCATGACATACTTGATGTAGGAGATGGCAAACAGAGGCTCGATCCCGCTGGAGGCACCTGCTATTAAGCTGAGGGTGCCTGTTGGAGCTATGGTGGTGGTGGTGGCATTCCTGACCCTTATTCCGGCCTCTTTGTATGTGCTCTGGTCATAATAGGGGAATACCCCTTTCTCTTCTGCCAATTCCTCAGATTTCTTTCTGGACTCGCGGGAGATGAAACCCATCACCTCGTCGGCCAGGTTCTCCGCTTCTTCGGAATCATAGCGGATTCCAAGTATCAGAAGAAGGTCAGCCCAGCCCATAACACCCAGACCAATTTTCCTTGTTCCTCTGGTCATCTCATCGATTTCAGGCAGGGGATACTTGTTGACGTCAATGACATTATCAAGAAAATGCACGGCCTTGCGTACAGTCTCTCTAAGTTTGTCGTAGTCGATCTCCATCATGCCGTCCTGGCCTTCTTTAACCATAAGGCTCAGGTTTATGGATCCCAGGTTACAGGCTTCATAGGGGAGAAGCGGCTGCTCTCCGCACGGGTTGGTGCTCTCAATCTCACCTAGTTCTGGAGTTACATTGTCCCTGTTTATACGGTCCAAAAAGATGATACCGGGCTCTCCGTTCTTCCAGGCCATGTTCACCATCAGGTCAAACACTTCACGGGCATTGAGTGTGCCTGTCTTCTTCTTTGTCCTGGGGTCTATGAGATCGTAATCAGCATTCTGCTCCACGGCCTTCATAAAGGATTCGGTCAGGGCAACGCTGATATTGAAGTTTGTAATGTCTGCGTTGTTCTGTTTACAGGTGATAAATTCCAGTATATCCGGATGATCAACCCTGAGGATGCCCATATTGGCGCCCCTTCGGGTGCCACCCTGTTTGACGGCTTCAGTGGCCGCATTGAATACCTTCATAAAGCTTACCGGCCCTGATGCCACACCCCCTGTGGATTTGACACTTGATCCCTTCGCCCTTAGCCTGGCAAAGGAAAAACCTGTTCCACCGCCACTTTTATGGATCAACGCGGCGTTTTTCACGCTGTCGAAAATGCCCTCCATTGTGTCTTCAACAGGGAGGACGAAGCATGCTGATAACTGACCCAGGGGTCTGCCCGCATTCATAAGAGTGGGGGAATTGGGCAGAAACTCAAGGCTAACCATCATGTTATAAAATTCTTCTTCTAGCTTTTTTAGTTCTTTTCCGGGAAGACGCTTCTTATCAGCAGAGGCAACGGTAACGGCTACTCTGCGAAACATGTCTTCCGGGGTCTCACATAGATTCCCTTCCTCATCTCGGGCAAGGTACCTTTTTTCAAGAACCTTGATGGCATTATCTGTCAGTTTCATATGCATCCTCCGTGTTTTAAATATTTTTTCTATTTAATACATATTGTATAATGGGTGTACGTCAACACTATATCTTGCGTATAATTATATCGCATTGCTATAGTTTTTCAATGGGTCTTCTGATTCATTCTTTGTCAATTTTCTTGAATTCATTGATGAAAAAAGCCCTGAAGCTTTTCTTCAGGGCCGATTGGTGCTCGTGGCCAGACTCGAACTGGCACGGAGGGTTAGTCCGACGGATTTTAAGTCCGTTGTGTCTGCCGATTCCACCACACGAGCATAAGTCTTCTTTAGCATTCCTATTCTACAATAGCTGCATTCCAGTGTCAATAGAACCATTTTGGAAAACGGTTGCGTACAGCGGGCTTGAGCTTTCTTCCTACAGACATCTGCAAGGAATATCCTGGGTCAAAATAGCGGGCAAAAATGGGCGGCCGGATCACTCTTCGGTTTGGAAGCTACCGGCGGATCTTACTTCCACAATGTAGTCCAGCACCTGCTCGGCAGTGTCCTTATAGAGCTCAACGTCCATGATTGTCACCGCTTCATCGTATTCTACATTAAGAACCTTACCATTGTCATAGAGCCATGAAATAAGATTCCCCCCCTTATTGAAGGGTATTTTGATCCGGTATTGCGCTTTCATTTGGTAAAGCATGCTTTTTAGGCAGTTCTTAAGGGTATCAAAGCCTTCGTGGGTGAGGGCTGAGACCTCAACCGCTGTCCGCTCTGTCTTTGGAGCAATATTTCTATCGCCAAGCTTGTCGATCTTGTTATATGCAATAATAGTGGGTTTTTCTGAAGCGCCCAGTTCCGCAAGAATACCATCCACTATACGGATATGGTCTTCCACCAGGGGATCAGATGCATCGGCAACAATAATAATGGCATCGGAAAAAACAGCTTCCTCAAGGGTGGATTTAAAGGCATCCGTCAGGTGATGGGGAAGCTTTCTTATAAAGCCAACCGTATCGGTCAGCAGTATCTGTGACTCTCCCAGATCCAGTCTTCTGGTTGTGGTATCAAGAGTGGCAAACAATTTGTCTTCCGTATATACATCGGAATCACAGAGGGCATTGAGCAAAGATGATTTACCCGCATTGGTATAGCCCACCAATGAAACAGTGGGGACACGATTTTTTAAGCGTTCAGTCCTGAGTATCCCCCTCTGCTTTTTAATCTCCCCGAGCTGTTCTCTTAAGTAGGTTATCTTTCTTTTTATGTGTCTTCTGTCTGTCTCAAGCTTGGTTTCACCCGGACCCCTGGTTCCTATACCGCCCCCGAGCCTTGAAAGGACAACACCCTGCCCCACAAGTCTTGGAAGCATATACTCCAGTTGGGCCAGTTCCACTTGTATCTTGCCCTCACGGGAACGGGCCCGCTGGGCAAAGATATCCAGAATCAGTCCGGTTCTGTCTATGACCTTCACACCCAGCATTTCTTCAATGTTTCTCTGTTGGGACGGTGATAGTTCTTCATCGAATATGACCAGATCCGCACCCTCCGCCTGAACAAGCAGACGGATCTCCGAGATCTTGCCCTTTCCCACAAGATAGGCTGAATCTCTGCCTTCCCTGGACTGTATGATTTTTGCTACCACCTCAGCACCTGCAGTCCCGGCAAGCTCATCAAGCTCCTCCATGGAAATATCCGCTTCGCTGATGCCGCTGATAGTACGTGTTTCATAAGTTCTGACACCTACCAGAACGGCCTTCTCCCGTTCGGAACCGGTGGTTTCTATCTTGTTGCGCAAGACTCTGTCAGCAGCTGAAATATGCTCAAGCATTTCCTCAAAATCCGTTCTTTCCGGATTGAATGGACCGAAGACATCCACCGTCTCAGTTTCTTCAGCAGAAGGAATGCCCACATAGATGTCGGAAGGGCTGTTACCATGAACGCCCACAGCTGCGATCATATCAAGCCTCAAAAGCTTGAGGGAGCTAAGATCCACATCAGATAACCGGCCTGAGGCGCCAGGATGGGTATGGATCAGACGTATACCCGAAAGTCTTGATGGGTCTCGTTTTCCTTCCACCAAATCCAGACTGACTGTGGCACTATCTCCGACACTAATGTTTGTGATATGTCCCTTTCTGTTAAAGTAGACCGCTATCTCTCGATTGATGACGCTCGTCAGCCTTGAAAGACTTGCGATAAGCTCTTCGGTCCAGAGCATATTCTGCGGTATTTCAATGTCATATAAATCTTTCAGAGACTGTATGATGCTCTTCTTAAGTCCCTGTATGTTTCCGCCTATCTCCATGTATTCCTCTTTCCCTCTAAATTGATTGTTGGTAGATTATATCATGGTTTCTACGAAACTGTCCCTTTAAGGCCAATCTCTTCTGCAACCTTTCTCATGCCCTTTATGGTTTCATCTATAACCTGGTTCAATTCCATATTCAAACGCTGTACACCTTCTATGATGACCTCCCGGTTGACCCCTGCTGCAAACCCTTTACTCTTCATCTTCTTCACAACAGATTTGACCTCAAGATCCATCACACTTTTACTGGGTCGCATCAGTGCAGTGGCATTAATCAGCCCGGTCAGTTCGTCTATGGCGTAAAGGACGTTTTCCATCCGCTCCACAGGCTCCACATCGCTACACAGCTTCCATCCATGGCTCACAATCGCCCGGATATAGCTTTCCGGCCAGTTTTCTTCTTTGAGGATTGAGCGTACCTTTTTGCAGTGCTCCTCAGGATACATCTCATAATCCAGATCGTGGACGAGCCCGATGATACCCCATTTTTCCACATCCTCGCCAAATAGTCCGGCAAAATGCCGCATGACGCCCTCAACCGCTAGGGCGTGTTTTATAAGGCTATCACTGCTGTTGTACTTTCTTAACAAGGCATAGGCCTCTTCCCTTGTTGGCTTGTATTCTCCCATAAGGTTATCCCTCCTGTACCTATTATATAACAGAGGTGCAACCATTCCTATGAAATGGTTTCTCTTTTCACAAACGTCATGGTTCATGTCTGGTTACATGGTCTAATAAGTATACTTAGTAAAAAGTCGTACATCATGTACGACAAATCTATAGATTCTTATATACCTGGCATCTGCATATATCAATACCAGTATCATGAGTTCTTCTATGCTGCATTATGGGGATAATACCCTCTGTCCCTCACTTATGATATATCTCGTTGTTAATGATCTTGAAAGAACGGTAGATCTGTTCCAGAAGGATGATCCTTGCCAGCTGGTGCGGAAATGTCATATCCGACATGGATAAAAGGCTGTGAGCTTCTTTAAAAATGGATTTATCGAGGCCGGTAGAGCCACCTATTATAAAGGTTATATTGCTTTTCCCGCCTATCATCAGGTTCTCCATATGGCGGGAGAACCCGACAGAGTCATACTTTTTCCCTTCAATGGCCAGGGCTATGACATGGCTGCTGGCTGGCAGAACCTTTCTGATCCTGTCCGCCTCTTTTTCCAGTGTGCTCTCTTCATCCACTTCGATGATCCTTAACCTGCAAAAACGGGAGAGGCGCTTTGAGTATTCCCTCTGAGCGCCCCTTAAATATTCTTCCTTCAGTTTTCCGACAGCAATTATCTGAATATTCATGATACTCCAATTAACCTCTACAGATATCCTTGATCCTATATACAGATCATTCTGCTGACCCGGTCACGGTAGGCCACGTCCAGAAAAACATCCTTATCGGGATAGATCTTTTTCTCTACCAAAGCATTACAGACAGTTTGGTAGGCCAGCTCCGGATAGTTATTCTCCTTGCTGAGGTGACCCAACAGGAAAAACTTTGTACCGTTTTCAGCCAGGTGTGCAACTACTTTCCCGGTATGGTCATTGCACAGATGCCCGAAATCGCCCATAATCCGTTTTTTGAGAGGCCATGGATACCTTCCGGTTTTCAGCATCTCTACATCATGGTTGGATTCCAACAGAATGAAATGGCTTCTTTCCAGCCATCCCACCAGTTCATCGGTTATATGGCCGATGTCTGTGGCAATGGTTATTTTTTTGCCATCTATAAAAAAGTTGTATCCCACAGGGCAGGCTGCGTCATGGGGTATGGGAAAAGAGACAATGTCAATATCCCCGATGCTGAATTGGTTGCATACCTCGGTGACACAGATGTGTTCGGGCTTAAGCTTCCCGAGGCATGGCCTCATGGCATCCCATGTCCTGCTGTTGGCATATATGGGTATCTTATGTCTTCTTGAAAGGATTCCGGCACCACAGATATGGTCGCTGTGCTCATGGGTAATGATGATGGCCGAAATAGCATTGATGGATTCTTCAATCTGCTCCAAAGCTTCCTCAATGCGTTTTCCGCTCACACCGGCATCCACAAGGACCGATGTCTCCCCCGATGATATGAATATACAATTACCGCTTGAACCACTGAACAAGCTACAAACCTTGATCATGAGCTATTCACCCTGTGCCCCGTCGTTGTCGGTTATACGTCTGATGTCTGCACCGAGGCTGTTAAGCTTTTCTACCATTCGCTCATAACCCCTGTCTATATAATGAACATTTGATACCTCTGTTACTCCCTCAGCAATGCATCCGGCCAATACGCAGGCAGCACCTGCCCTAAGATCCAATGCCTTAATAGGCGCCCCGGTAAGCTTTGAGCCGCCCTCTATGACGGCCATTCTACCCTCGACTCTTGCTTTTGCACCCATTCGCTTCAGTTCGTCTATATATTGGAAACGATTGTCGAAAATACCCTCTGTTATTGTACTGATCCCGTCAGCCCTAAGGAGCAACACCGCTGCAAGAGGCTGCAGGTCGGTTGGAAAGCCGGGGTAAGGAAGGGTCTTGATATTGGCCTTCGCTAAACGATCCTTCGCCCACACCCGAATACTGTCGTCATACTCTTCGATCCTAACATTCATCTCCACAAGCTTGGCCGACAAGGATTCCATATGCTTGGGTATGACGTTTTTCACCAGCACATCGCCCTTAGTAGCCGCTGCAGCAATCATGTAGGTGCCTGCTTCTATCTGATCCGGGATGATGCTGTGGACAACATTGCCCTTGAGTTCCTTAACACCCCTGATACGGATGATATCGGTTCCGGCACCCTTGATGTCTGCCCCCATGGCATTTAGGAAGTTAGCAATATCGACGATATGGGGTTCCTTGGCTGCGTTTTCAATGGTGGTCATACCCTCAGCCTTGACCGCTGCAAGCATGATATTGATAGTTGCACCGACGCTCACAACGTCAAGATATATACTGGCTCCGGTAAGCTTATTGGCGGAGAGCTTGATATGCCCGTGCTCGATCTCCACCTTTGCACCAAGGGACTCAAAACCCTTGATATGTTGATCGATGGGCCTTGATCCAAAGTTACAGCCGCCGGGGAAGGTAACAACAGCCTTTTTAAACCTTCCCAGGAGTGCCCCCATTAAATAGTAGGAACCCCGAAAACGATGCATATCCTCGCCGGTTGCTATATGGGACGATACATTGGTCGCATCTACCCTCAGGGTATAGGGGTCAATATCTATAAATCGTGCCCCCAAAGACTCCATTATTCTTCTGAGGATTGCTATGTCAAGTATATTTGGAATATTCTCAATGGTACAAACGTCGCTCAATAAAAGAGCGGCCGGCAGAACGCCCAATGCAGCATTCTTAGCCCCGCTTATCGTCACTTCTCCTTTTAAGCGTCTTTGCCCGCGGATAAGCAATTTATCCACATAAACACCAACCTTCTGGTTTTCTTCAGTTGTGGTTCAACCTGTGTTGTTCTGCTCAGGAAACGGTAGACGCCTCGACCATCCATGTCCCTGAATAGACAAACATATTATAACATTATGAAGCGTGATCAGCAAACCATAATATGAATATCCTAGGTTTTCTCAGAACAGACTTCTTCCCCGGTATAGGCGTCAAAAAACAAATCTGTTCCATCCGAAAGACGGATTCGCCATACAGGGCTGTCGTATAGCTCACCTTCATTAATTCTTTTATATCCAAAGCTCATATCGGCGATGACTGAATTCTCCTGTATCTTGGATAGTGCCAAAATATGCCATGCCGACAAAATCTCGCCCTCTGCCAGGGTGTGTCCAACCTCTCCCGGTATGATAGCGGCATACTCTATCCCCCCTGGTGAGATAATGAAATCCGCATATATGTCAAACAGGAGATGTCCCTTATATTTTTTTATATATCTTATATAGAGCCGTCCGTCTTGTTCATGCCAGATATCGGGGACATAACCATTTTGTTTCGTTCCCAAACCTTGTAATGTTTTCTTCAACAATCCTTCAACGGCATCCCTGTCTTCAATATCTATCGCCTCATTCGGCGAACTGTCTTTGAAGATAATCTTATTATTCCCAATTTCCAAAACTCTCCCTTCATTTTGCCACACTTGTTCGCCGTCACTGGTTTTAACAGCACCATGGCCAAGAAAATACTCAACAACACGGTTCATGTCCATGACATGATCGCTGTATACAACACTTCCCGAGTCCGCATTGTAAGAGGGTATCCGGCATTCTATCCTGATATTCTTGGATTCAAGCAAACTCTCAACATGTTTTATGTAATCCGCACCAGGCCTGCCGTGGGACGCACTCCGAATAATTGTGAACAGCAAAAAAATATTCAGGGCGGCAAACAGGAAGATCAATATAGATTTTGCTTTTGACCACTCCATGTCAGTTCTCCTTTTCCCCGATTGGTATCCGATAAGCTGCCTGATCCGTTCTCACCAGCCAGCATGGACGGAGTTTCTCCCCTGATCCATCGGTGACGAACAGGTGATAACCCGTTCTGATGCTCTGAAATTTCTCTAGCTTTAAGAGTGTGGGATTGCTGGCGTAAATCTTGTCGAGCATGTCGATAAAGGACATGCTGTAATCCCGGGAATCCAAATTAGTGTTAAACTCCCTCACGACCCATGTGCACTCCAGAACCCTCTCCGCAGAAGCCTTGATCCTGATAGCGGGCGCAGACAAATAGTTATTGTTTTCAACATCTGAAATATAGATATCAAGCCCCGCCGCACGATATCCAAAGGTGAAAACAAAAGTATGACCTTCCTGCTTTATATCCTTCAGCATAATATCAGCGTCACCCACCAGGCTCTTTCTGAGCTCGATGAATGAAAGGGCATGAATGAACGAGGATTTCGCATCGATTAAATCGGTTTTTTGTTCGGCAGGAAGGTATTTATACTCCAAAACCCCATAGGAGTTCAACTGGTAAACATTTTCAAGGTCAGAGAACACAACAATATTCTCTGTTTTATCACGCATAGCAAGAAAACTGTCCCTTTGCTCAAGAAGAATGCTTTCCTGAATGGTTAGTAAGTCATCACTCTCAGGATCCAGGATCAGGGATTCGGGAATTCCTGCATCAATGGTCCGCATGGACTGGCTTACATCGGGATCCATGACATATATAGGTATATCGTCATGGGCAGAATCGACAAAATCAGGAAATGTTTCGCCAATGGCGCTCATGGGCATGATCTCGGTCTGATTCCGCAGATCGGCTGAAAGACCGCTGTAATACGCTTTTGGTCTCATATTCTCCTTGATTTCGATATGATACATGTAGACATTGCTTTCATCATAAACCAATAGGGTGTTAACGGTGACATTAACATTCTCCTGGGGAAGAATGATCATGCTCTTGATGCCATTAAAACTGGGATTGCCTGTAGTCATGCCGGAAAACCAAAGCAGCATGCTGTTTGGATATTTGGCCGCAAAATCTATTCTTACGGACGACATATCCTTAAGCCCGGACCACATATCTGCCGGGTATATGCGCTTTGACTTAGTCTTCAGTATTTCGGGAAGGTAGTTTTGTCTTATATCGTCCCATATAATTTGATAACTTAAATCCTCGTCTGTCAGTATCCATTGGTTAAAAGAATTTGCGAATACAACGATATTCTCCGGATAGAAGTAGTTGTCCTTAATCCGCTCAACGTCTACATGATCATTTCCGTTGCCAGCAAAAATTGCCTCCAATAAAAAACTAAAAGGAAGCCCCTGGGTTTGATTCCAGAGGATTCCTGTTTGTATCATGCTTAAAAACATAAGCAAAAGCAATATGCCGGACTTCAGGCGTTCCTTCTTATGCCTTTTCATCATGGATATCCTTGCTTTACTTGAGCTTCAGTGCATCAAGCACGCTGTCAGTATTAATGGGTATGGGTATGATAACCGTCTGTTTTGCGGTGATCACTTTGTCTGATATCTGCATATTAACGCCTGGAATAAGATTGTCCGCATCTTCTTTCCTGAATGCTATGATCCTCACTTCGTTAACCCTGTCCGAGCCCAGATAGAGAAGATCGGTACGGGAGACAAAGGCTACACTTCCCGTTTCAATGATGTTGGTGTCACCCCTGCACATCAAGGGAATGTATAATTCGTCTGCTTTAATATACAGCATGACGACAAGAGGGCTACCGCTTTCCGAATCCTGCTTTATGGTACCCGTCAGCACATAGAGTAAAGGATTGTTGACGGGGTCTTTCTGGTTCCACTTTATGTTGACTAGAAAACTATCAGTAGCTTCTACATCAGGATCCAGAAATTCGCTGACACACTGCTCGTAATCTATGCATTCCTCTTCTTCCTCTGTTTCCTCCGGGTTAATGGCTTCTGTGGTTGAGGGCTGAGAAGGGGCACTGCCCGTTGCTTGTGCCGCAGTTTCAACATTTGCCGGCGTGTTTGCCGTATTTGTTACTGGAATCGTGCCGGAATTATCAGCAGACGAAACTTTATCATTCGTAAGACCTGTATCGGGAGCGGTAGTACCAGTATCTGTTGTAGCGTATGCTGAAATGGAGGCTAACATGAGCCCCAGCAGCAACACCAACAGAAAGGTGATTTTTTTAGCCATTTCAAATCCTCCATACAAGTCCGGATTATATCTTTTATTCAATAGTATACGAGGAATAATACCCCATTTATACAATACAAGTATACATCAATTCTTATTACAAATCCATTACGTGGCATTTAAAATGCCATTACCGGTAATGTTTATACCGCAGCGCTAGACTTTTTCATGGGTATTTCGATAAATACCTGCGTGCCTCTGCCTATTTTGCTCCTGGCAGTAATATTTCCCCCATGAAGAACAGCGATCTCTTTTGCTATGGCAAGACCCAGCCCTGTACCTCCCAGCTGGCGGGATCGGGCTTTGTCAACCCTGTAAAAGCGTTCAAAGATTCTGTCCACATCTTGTTCAGGTATGCCAATTCCGGTATCCTCAACACTTATGATAACCTTATCCTTTTCACAGTAACAGTTAACCGAGACCTTACCCTTTTCAGGCGTGTATTTTACGGCATTGCCTATTACATTGGTAAGAAGCTGGTCCAACCTGTGTCTGTCTCCCCTGATGATCGGTATTCCCTGCCTTATGTTAAACCTGAGATCCTGTCCCTTTAGCTCTGCTTCCCTTCTCAGACGCTCAACACAAGAACCAACCAGATCCCCCAGAGAGATGTCTTCCATGTTCAGCCGGATACCGCTGTCATGCTGGGAAAGAATGAGAAGGTCCTTAACAAGACGGGCCATGCGATCGGTTTCATCATTGATGACCTTAAGAAAATGCTCTGTTGTGGTCGGATCCTCCCGAGCCCCATCCAGCAAGGTTTCAGTGTAGCTTTTAACCGAGGTCAGAGGAGTTCTCAATTCGTGGGATACATTGGCTACAAACTCTCTTCTCATGTTATCCAGCTTCTGTTCCTCCGTGATATCCTGAATAACGGTTACCAGGCCATCGATATTGTCCATGTCATCTGTGATGGCAGCAAACTGGAGTTTGAGATACCTTCCTCCATACTCCACCCTATATTGAACCCCGTTGAGATCCAGCTGATCATCCTCATTTTGGCTTACCTGGGGGCACTCAATATCGAAGATTTTTAGAAATGAATCCAGATCAAGGTCCAGAACTATATTCCCGAGTATGCCTTTAGCGGTATCGTTAATATGCACCACAGCACCATTATTATCAAAGGCTACAACACCATCGGTCATATTCTTCATGATGGTTTCAATTTTCTTCTTTTCACTGGTAATCTCCGCGAGGGTACCCTTGAGCTTTGTGGACATATAATTGAAAGTTTTCGCCAGTTTCCCGATCTCGTCGTTGGAATCAACATCAAGCTTCTGCCCAAAGTCACCCCTGGAGATCTTCTCCGCCTTTTGCATGATATTGGATATGGGTCTGGTGATGGTTCTGGCCAAAAGGTATCCTATACCGAGAGCTGCAAGAATGGAAAAGAACATCCCCCAAAGGATGACGCCATTGAGTTCCCCAATGACATTCAGAGCTTTTTGACGATCATATTTGAAGAATAATATGTAATCGCCATCTTTAAGGGACTGAACCCTTACATAATCGTAGAAGTCTCCCAGCTTGGATTTGGTATAACTCCTGCTCTCCGAAATTACCGTGTTTCCGCTCTGAGCCAATGCGGCCAGCAGGTTCTCAGATTTATAGATCTCGTTTCTGAATCCGATCCTATCCTTCTGATAGTTCTGGTCGGATGAATACAGTATTTTCTCATCACTTTTACGGATAATTGTAAAGCTTTTATCAAGACCCCGAATAAGACCGGATATACGGGGATCATTTATGAGCTTGTACTCCAGATCCTCATAGCTGGTGTTTGCGTCGATGGATAATTCTACATAGTTACGCTCAATACCTTCCCTAAAATCGGTATAAAAAATATTCCCAAGCTGAAAGTTGAGAAAAACCCATATCACACTCATCAGTATAATAGTTGTTGAAATCAGTATGGCGACCAGTCGCCACTGAATACTGCGAAAAAAGAGGATTCTTCTATATTTTTTCTTCATGGCCACGGTTACAGGGCAGGGTTAAAGTAATAGCCCACACCTCTCTTCGTCAGGATGTATTCGGGTTTGCTCGGGTCTTTCTCCAGCTTCTCTCTGAGCCTTCTTACAGTAACGTCAACTGTGCGTACATCTCCAAAATATTCATAGCCCCATACCTTTTCCAGCAGGTTCTCACGGGTGAATACCTGACCCTTTTGCATAGCCAAGAATTTGACCAGTTCAAATTCCCGAAGTGTCAGTTCAATAACAGTCCCGCCTCTCTTAACCTCGTACCTGTTGATGTTGATCTCCAGGTCAGCAATCCTGATGACCTCATCGGTCCGGCCTGGGGCAGCCTCATCAATTACCCTTCTTAGGTTTGCCTTTACTCTGGCCATCAGTTCCCTGGGACTGAAGGGCTTTGTTATGTAATCGTCTGCTCCCAGTTCAAGACCCAAAACCTTGTCCACTTCCTCTTCCCTGGCTGTCAGCATAAGAATGGGTGTTTGCATGGTTTGCCTGAGCTTTCTGCATACCGTGAACCCGTCCATCTCCGGAAGCATGATATCCAGAATGATCAGATCTGGCTTTTCTCTTTCAGCTATCTCGATTGCCTGCCTGCCATCATATGCCTCCAGTGTATCAAATGACTCCTTTTGCAGGTTGTATTTTAATATGTCAACGATATTCTTCTCATCATCCACAATAAGAATTTTCCTTTTCATTTTATACCCCCATAGACAGTTGTTTTATGACATGCCCAAGAAGTCGAATATCTTTCTTTCCAATAGCCCCCTAAAGTAGCTTAGAATTAAATACTCAACTGAAATGTAATACTGTAAACATTATATCATATTATTGACACAAAGGTTATTGTAAAATTTCCTTCTGATGGCGTCACCGTAGGACTAGAATACCTTGCTGTCTAGCATCAGAACCCGTTGTAGCAGGTGAAGCGCGGCGATCTACGAGATTGCTTCGTCGGCTTCGCCTCCTCGCAATGACAGGCAGGGAAGGCTTCTCGCAATGACGTATCCAAATTGTCATTGCGAACGAAGCATCAGCGGAGTGCGGCAATCTCAAACCTCAAAGCCCTTCTGATATTCCCACTTCTAACCTCTCACATCCCACATCTAGACTGTCATCACGAGCGAACGAAGTGAAGCGCAGCGATCTACGAGATTGCTTCGTCGGCTTCGCCTCCTCGCAATGACAGGCAGGGAAGGCTCCTCGCAATGACAGGCAGGGAAGGCTTCTCGCAATGACAGGAGAATACAACAAAGCCCTGAGCTATTCGCTCAGGGCCTTGATATAAATCTGGCGGCGACATATTTTCCCGGGCCGTCTCCGGCCAAGTATCTTCTGCACTGGAGAGCTTAACTTCTGTGTTCGGTAT
>JAAYTP010000096.1 GCA_012518025.1 Clostridiaceae bacterium | reverse complement strand
TTCAAATATGGTTTTCAGCCCGTCGCGCATTCTCCTGCAGCTTTTGATTTGTCTCGCCGTACTGCCGGGTTCTCTCTTCCAGCTGGTGCATGGTTTGGGTCAGTACCTGCTTCTGGATTATCTGCTGTTTGGCTATATACATGATGAGGAAAACAAAAACAAAATACAGTGCATCCTCATACAAAACCGGCGAAAAGTACGCGAAATCAAAATAGTTCCATTTAATATAACGGACAAATTGAATGAAAACATACTCAAAATAGATGATAACTGAGATGACAATACTCTGCCTTATGGGATAAAAGAGGACAATGTCTATGATGTCTATGTAAAAATAGAACATGGCCACCCTTGACATATCCGAGATGGAAATCAGATACAGGAGTACGATATCAAAAGCAAAGGACAGTTCGCTCAGAATTTTTGACAGTCTTTCACCAAAAAGGCGCTTCCTTCTGAGCATAAAAGAGAACAGCAACAGAAGCGACAAAGGAATGAGCTTCCACCAATTATGTAAATTTGTGAGGATGGTAACCCCCAATGTCAGGATCAATGAACTAAAGATGATAATGTTGAAAAGGCGCTGATTTCTGGCATCCATTCGTACTTCCAGACCTCATATTCTGAATTGCCTGAGCCTGAACAGAAAAACTGTCTTCGGTGTCCGCAAAGGTGCCGCGATAAGTGAAAACCGGATCCAAGTCAATAATACCACAAAAAACTGGTCCGGATAGCCGACAGCCCGATACCCGAACTGTATGGCAAAGTCTGGGGATGCAAACCTCCCCATGCTAAAGGTATCATATCGATGGTCATATGATAAGGGGCTCAAGTCATAACTTAAGTCATATGACTTAGTTGGATCTACTTTACCAAAAAATCCGGCGGGCACAAAGGAACGCCGGTAAGGACGGAGATCCCGGGGCAGTCATTGAATTCCGCGAGTCTTTTAAGGCGCTTTAAAACGGCCGCCTGCAGGCGTTTTCCCGGCCTTACGCCTTCTTCATACCAAAAGTTCTTTACGATCAGGGTCTTCTCCTTCCTGTTGCAGATGGCTTCAACCCTGCCTGCAAAACGGTCGCCATACAGCACTGGAAGTACATAATGACCATATCTGCGCTGATGTACGGGAGTATAGATCTCCCATTTGTAATCAAATCCGAAGAGGGCAGCAATGAGCTTCCTGTCCCAGAGCATGTTGTCCAGGGGCGCCAGAAATTCACACCTTGCTTTGAATTTCTGATTCTCCAACACGGCTTTCAGAAGTTCTCCGTCTGAAGACAGGCAATACAGCCTGTCCTTCATGCCTTCAACCACGACCTCGATTATTTTTCCTTCTTCCATGAGTTGGCTGAATATGCGGCTCCGTTGCTCCGATTTAAGATTCCGGATGTTCAGCCAGGCATCGGAGGCCCTGTTCCAAAGAAGCCCTACCCCGCCTATCCGGCGAAACACCCGCCATTTCATGTGGTCCATCTCGTTGGGGTATGGATCGGGCCGGTTCAATATATCCTCGGGAATGCAGTTTTCGGCAAGGTCATAGTACTTAATCGTACCTTTCTTGTGATGAACTACAAGTTCGCCCCTGAAGTACATGGTTTCAAGAGTCGCACGGGAGAGACGCGTGTCTTCCCAGTACCAGTCCACTATTTCATCAAAGCCGACATTCGACGAGGAAACAGGCCCCTTTTCCCCGATTATCCTTCTTATCTCATCACATATCTCATTAATCCTGTCATAGCTTCTGCCGCCATCTCTGTAGGCCTGCCGGAACCTATGGAAATATGGCCAGTCGGATGTCGGAATGATGGAGAGGTTTTTATCGAAGTAATCCAGCAGGCTCCTGTCCTCATACAGCAGGGAATACAGCATACCCTTTTTGAAGCCCTTCACCCTGGCATGCAGAACAAGTTCAGGGCTTCTTCCGCAAACATCGATGGGGTCAAACTGGATGCAGCCAGCCTGGATTATGTATTCCAGCACGCCCTGTTTGCCCGAATACCTGTAATCGCCCAAAAGTCCCTGTTTCAAAAGCATGAACCTGCGGGCCTGTTCATTGGTCAGATAAACTCTTTCTCCCATTGTCCCGTTCTCCTTTGTTACTTTGCCAGGGAGATCTGTTGCTACACTGCGTTCGGTATCGCAATGACAGTTCGGGTGCGTCATTGCGATGAGGAAAAGCCGACGAAGCAATCTCTGAGATTACCGCACTTCGCTCGCAATGACAGGCTAATATATCTTCACCTGATGAAGTTGGTTTTGATGGGGGGCTCGCCCTTGGGTATCGTGATCCCCTTCTCCTGGCCTGCCTTGATGCATTTGAGCAGCCAGGCCATATTGTTCCCAAGTGTTCGCATGGTCTGCATACCTTCCTCATCCCTCATGACTTCCTCCGGCGTATTCCCGTGTACCATGTTCCAATACTGGGAGGATACAATGGGCATTTGACAGATGGTAAAATATTTATTGATCTGATCGAAGGCTGCCGAGGCTCCTCCCCGGCGACAGCTGACAACAGCGGCACCAAGCTTTCCCTTGTACAGCCGTGCTTTTCCATAGAAAGCCCTGTCCATAAAGGATGTCAGGGCTCCTGAAGCGGCGGCGTAATGAACCGGAGAGCCAAATACAAAGCCATCGGTTTCCGGCACCTTGCTTAAAAATTCATTTACTATATCATCCACAATGCATTTCCCAGTCTTAAGACATTTGCCGCAGGCAATACAGCCTTGTACCGCCTTTGCACCCACCTGGAAAATCTCTGTTTTAATGCCATTTTGCTGAAGAACCTTTTCCACCTCAGTCAGGGCTGTATAGGTGCAACCCTTGGCGCGGGGACTTCCATTCACTAAAACAACCTTCATACAAATGACTCCTTTCCTTAGACTGACCCAAAATGATTATATCACAGCCAGGGTAAATCCTGTCTGGCCTGCATATAAATAAACCCCACAATTGAACAGATTAACATCTTCAGTGGCATAAATACTAATAATTAATACAATCTTATGCTGCTGAACTTATGAAAACCCCCTGCCCCGCTTATAATATGCCAGGCAGGAGGTCTGCTTACATTACTATACCCCTGATCGGACAGCTCACCAAACGGTGACTCTGTTCTCTGGAGGCAAGTACATGGTGTCACCGGGATTTATGTCATAAGTATCATAGAACTTGTTGAAGTTCTGAAGCACTCTGTTAACCCTGTACTTATTGGGAGCGTGGACATCCTGGGTAGCCAGCATCTGGTAGATCTGCCGCGTTCCCGTAAAACGCCAGATGGTCGCATAACTCTCAAAGAGTAATTGGTAATCCACATCAGGAATATCTTCTGCTATATCAAGAATACAGGCCATGGCTCCTATATCAGCCACGTTTTCGGATACGGTGAGGTTGCCATTGACCACTGCACCGGGAGCTACCACCAGGCCATCAAATAAATCCACAACAGCCTGGCATTTCTGCTGGAAGACCGCATAATCCTGCTCGGTCCACCAGTTGTTCATGTTCCCGTTTTCGTCAAACTGGGCCCCGTTATTGTCGAAAGCATGGGTTATCTCGTGGGCAATGACGGTTCCGATCCCGCCCAGGTTCTGCTCCCTGGTTGCCTCCAGATCATAGAAGGGTGGCTGAAGGATGCCTGCGGGAAATACAATCTCGTTACTTGTGGCATTATAATATGCGTTGACGGTATGGGCAGGTATAAACCATTCTGTTTTGTCCACGGGCTTTGAGAGAAGAGTCTTCGACTCCTTCACCGATGCCGATGATATGGCGAATATGTTGCCCAGTAAGGATCCGCCGTCCTCATAGGTCCTTATGCTGATACCCTTCAGGGGATCCTTCCATTTATCTGGGTAGCCTATCTTGACCTTAATGCTTTTCAGCTTTGAGATCGCCTTCTGCTTTGTTTCCTGGCTCATCCAGTCAAGCTCTGCAATGCGCTGCTGGTAGGCGGCTACTATATCAGCGACGATGCTTTCAACATCCTCTTTGGCCTCAGCAGAAAAATACTTTTCCACATACATCCTGCCCAGATAATTGCTCATTATTGAGTTGAGCACGTTAAAGGCTATGTCCTCATCGCTCATGGACGTAGCGATGCCATAAAAGGCATTCTGGAAAGCCATGAACACATCCCTGAAATCCTGCGACAAAAGGGTTGCCACGCTGGCCAGGGTATCGAAACGGCAGTAGGTTTTCAAAAGATCAAGGTTTTCATCCGTAAGAAGTTCCCCGGTCTTTTTCATCAGGTTCACATCAGAGATAATTACCGTTTCCACCGAGCCATAACCAAGATCGCTCAGATATTTGTCAATATCCACGCATGGGAACATTTCAACCAGTTCATCCCTTGAGACAGGGTTATAGACATTCTCTATCCTGCTGGCCTCCTCGTTGCTCAAAGTGGATCTGGCTATGATCTTTTCAAAATCGCGAAGGCTTTTTGCCTGTGCTGCTGCCTCTTCCCCAGAAATACCGGAAAGCATTAGTAATTGGGTGATCAGCCCTTCATACAGGGCATCTATCTGAGGATTCTCCATGAGAATGTATTCGGCGGGCAGACCGGTTGACAGACCACTGCCGTACAAACTGTAGCGATTGCTGTCAATAAGGTCGGTTGATGGACTGAAGGAGAACAGAGGATTCATGCCTATTTCTGACTCAATTTGAGCCATTACATCAAGGAGTTCCTGGACAGTTGATGCTCCATCAATTAAATCCAGATATTTTTTAATGGGTTTGATACCTTCCTTGTTTCGGTTTTCCATATCCAAAAGGGTATGGTGGAAGTCTGCAATTTTTTGTTCAACGGTTCCTTCCTGATAGGTTCCCTGATTCTCCATCAGTTCCTGAACGATGGCCTTGAGCTTGTCAGTATTTCTTCTGTCCACCTCGTCAAAAGTGGTCATGCCGGGATAACCTGCGGGAAGTCTGGTTCCGGTTAGCCATTCATGGTTAATAGAGTAGAAGAAATCATCCTGGGGTCTTACTGAAGAAAGAGATCTTATTTTGTTCAGAACGATCCCCAACTGTTCCTTTGTCAGGTAATCGCCCGATCCAAAATAGCCATTACCATAACCGCTCATGAGACCTGCAGCGGTAATGCGGTTCAATTCTTCAACGCCCTCAGCGGGAACATCCGCAAAAACAGGAGCTTCTTTAATTGCGGGCAGTTCTCTCATGGAATTGCCCACAAGCAGAGCAAATTCAAGGCGGGTGATGCTCATCCGGGGATTCAACTCTTCCCCAGGAACAATCGGCAATATGCCGTTTGTGACGGCTATTGCAATAACATCTGCGTATTGGGAACTGATCTGGTCGGCATCAGAAAATACGCTCAGATCACTCTGGGTATCATTTAGCGCATCAAGACCAATGGTATCAAGAAGGCCTGCAACTGCTTCTTCCATGGAAACGTATATTTCGGCTGAAGCAGTGGCTTGTGCTGGTATGATGCTGAATAGCAGTGCCACACACAACAGGATCCCAAATATCCTGGATCTTATTTTGACCATAATAAAGACTCCTTTCAAAGAACTTTCGCGTACATTTATCTCATACTATAAATACATTCTAATTCAGCCAATGTCTGTAATATGACCGACAAAATCTAAGAAATCGGTGCGGAGCCTTATCAAAATAATCCGTTCATTCTTTTAGTTTTCTCATGCAGTGTGGCTTTATGAATGCCATCATACACCGCTTCTGCCATGGTTACAAGCATCTTATTAATCATTAATTTACAGTGTGATTCCCTTTTGACATTTTGGTCATCGTCTCGTGAAGGAATCGGGTAATTTTTTTCTTTTCCTGTGGAAACGGTTTGCTCGGATCGTAAGTTATGCCTTTGGAAAAAGAAAGAGTTCTTTCGTTCTTGTTGGCAAAAATCGCATAGAAAGTAATGGCTCTTGATGTTTTTTTATAATACTCACGGGCAATATTTACAAACCCGCTGAAAAACTCACCAACGCCCTCCCTGAGATATCCATCGGTTACCAGAGGGTTTTCGGGAAAAATCAGTATATTGTCGTCAGCCTCCAGGGCTTCCACACTCAGATGGATGGCTTTGAGAACCTGACGGCCATTGTCCCTATAAACCGGTATGGGCTCCATGGACTGCATCATCCAGGCTACCACGGGTCCAGCGAACCTTCCCATCCTGCTCCTTATGGGGCGCGGTATCCATTTCTGCCTGTCAAAGGTACCCTGCTGAATATGACCCGAAATCTTGTTGATATCCACCATTTCATTGAGAATCCATGGCTTGAAGTAATAGGGCATATTTAGTACCGAAGCCACCGGTCCATATATTTCCGAGTGGTTACAGACAAATACGGCGGGAAGGGATCCGGCATCAACATTCTCCCTGCCTATAACTCTATGCTTAAATAAAGGCTTGAGAAGAGATTTTAAGATCAGAATACCGATCCTTTTACTGTATTTTTCAACAAGCACCAGGCGCAGCCTGTCTTCAAGGCATGTATTTGTAACCCCCTTCACCTTCAGAAAGGAGTATTTTTTAAGTTTCTGCTCATAAGCCTTGTTAAGAGGCTGTTTAAGCGCTGCCAGAGAACCCGGGACAAGCAAGATGGCCGGAAGAAGAACAAGGCCGTATCTGTCCAATATCCTTATGGTGCTCATTTTGCTGGGATTATACTCTATCAGAAGGGAGAGCGCTCCCAGAATAAGAAGCATAATAAACCTGGAAAAGAACATACTCCACTGAGACAGCAGGGTTTTTGCAGCCTGGTAATCCCTGTCGGTTATATGTTTCCCATCTAATCCGGCAACTATCCGCATTTCGTTGTCCATGGAGAAGGATATGAAAATCAAAGAGGATAGGCATACACACAGGAGAAGATAGGAAAAAACAGATGTATACGATCCCTGGCCGCTGTTCCTGTATAGATAGAAGATAGTAACAATCCAGATGATGGAGAAAATCATAAATATGCTGTTCTTCCCCAGATCACTCAGAATCCTGCCCTTAAGGATCAGCTGTGACAGCAGCGCGGCCAGACAGTATAGAACCACAAAGAGCATAATGTTCCCAAGCTGAAGCCAGATGCTGCTCATGGGATGATAGAACAAAAAACACACCAAAATAGTATATATCTATACCGTTCTCTTTTGGGAATCCCGGCCCCCTTTTTGCCTAAGATCCCGCTTAGCAGCAAGAGAAGCTGACCCCCCACAAAAAGGGCGCCCCCGTAAAAAAAGTTGTTGACCAGGGTACCCGATAAAAAGGACGAAAAGAATAGCCCAATAAAATTGGCGAGCCTGTCCAGCAGTATTGGTGCAATCTTGGATCTGCTCCCATTATTCTTTGGATTTATCCCGCTTAAGCCCGGCAAAAGAACCCCTCCCGGAAATCCAAAAAAATCACCCGGTCTCCCAAAGCCACCTATTCCCCCGCCGCAGGTCAAGCACCTGGGAAAGTGAGTCGATCCTGTAAGTGGCTGCACTCAGATCCTGTCCGGGGGAAGTAGGGTTGCTATATCCGATGCAGGGAATACCTGCCGCCAGAGCTGCCTGGACACCCATACGCGAGTCTTCCAGAGCTACGGTCTTACTCTTATCGGCACCAATCCTTTCCATGGCCAGCAAATATATATCAGGAGCAGGTTTTAAATTTTCCACATCATCTCCTGTTACAACCGCTTTAAATCGCGATGCAATCCCCAGGTATTCCAGCACCGGCTCCACCAGCATCCTTCTTGAAGAAGAGCCAACTGCCATAACAACGCCCATCCCTTCAAGCTCATCCAGCAGCTGAAAAAGGCCCTCTGGAGGCTGGCACTTTTCCTTCTTCATCATCTCTATGAGGAGAGCCATCTGGATGCGTTCCAGATTCACAGCGGACGCATCCAGACCAAATTTTATGATCATGTTCTCCCAGAAGGCGAGGGTGCTGGACCCAATAACCGAGGACATATCCATGTCTGTGGAAACACCAACCGATTCCAGCACAGCAAGCCTCGACCGGGCATGCAGCGGCTCACTGTTGATTAAAACACCATCCATATCAAAAATAAAGTTCATATTCCATTCCTTTTCCTGTCATTAGTATTGATGATAATCCCTGATGCTCTCTCATCCCATCAGTTCCTGATAGCTGTCCCACACAGAATCAAGGGCATCGATGGTCTTCAAGTACAGGGCGTACTTTCTATCATATATCTCGTAATTACCGGTATTGGGCATAACAGCGGGTGCCAGCCTGCTCATGGCACGCAGCGCATCCTTTATGTCGGCGTAATCGCCCACGGCTACCGCTGCAGCAATGGCACTGCCCAGGGCTCCTGTTTCCCTGACAGCTACCGTCTCTACGGGACATTTCATCACATCGGCAAAAATCTGGGTCCAGACCCGGGACCGGGCGGCTCCCCCCGCAAGGCGTATACTTTTTGGTTCATTGTCCATGCATTTTTTCAGTTTATCATAATGATAACGATGGGAGAAGGCTATCCCTTCAAAAACGCTGCGTAGAAGGTGGGCACGGGTATGGTAGCTGCTCATTCCTACAAAGCTTCCCTTTGCGTTGGGATGGACATTGCTCGCCATGAGAAACGGAAGGAATATCGGACAGAATTCGGCAGGCGCAATGGACTCCACCAACCTGTCAATCTCCTGATAGGGCGATCTTCCAGCCCTTTTTTCCTCTCTGATAAACTCCGGCATCAGGGTCTGCAGAAACCATTCATTGTTGCCCGCACTGGTTGGGCTGCATTCTTCAATAAGGTAGTATTCCGGTATACAGAACAGCGAATTCATCATTACCGTACCATCCAGAACCGGTGTCCTGCGAATAAACTCATTGATACTCCATGTTCCAGCAATCATGCAGACATGATCCTCATCGGCGACATGGGCAGCCAGGGCACAGGCATCGATATCGAACATGCCACCTGCTACCGGCGTACCTTCTCTGAGGCCGGTCTTTCTTGCAGCCTCTGCAGTTACAGTTCCGCATATATCTGTGGACAGACGCAGTGGGGGCAGAGCCTCCATCAGTTCGGTCAGCCCAAACAGTTCCAGTATCCGGGCATCATATTGCCGGGTATGCAAATTCACCAGGCTTGTCCCCGAATAATCGGTCATCTCCGCAAAGGCTTCCCCCGTAAGCCTGAAACGTACATAATCCTTGCAGGCAAAAACATATTTTATGGAATCCATGATCTCCGGCTCATGATCCTTAAGCCAGGCCAGCAGAGCCACCGGCTGGCAAGCCAGAACATGCTGGCAGGTCATTTCGAAAGCCTTTCTTTCGGTGCCGTCTTCACGCCATTTTATTGGGTATTCCCACGCCCGGTTGTCGGTGGAGATAATCCCGTTGCGCACCGGCCTGTCATTTTTACCCCACAGATAGAGCCCTTTTCCATGGCCGCAGATGGCCACGGCCCGTATCTGTGAACCTTCAATCCCGGTTTTGTCCAATACCTCACGGATCACGGCGCAATTGGCTTCCCACATCTCATCCATGTCCCGTTCGGTAAAACCAGGCCGCGGTGTAAGCATCCGTGTCTCAACCGAAGCAAAACCTATCTCGGTTCCTTTCTCATCATACAGGGCCGCCTTGGTAGTGGTTCCCCCGTTATCCAAACCTAAATAATACCTCATGTCTTCACCCCTCCGTTGCTTGTGCGTACTGTTTTTCAATCCATGCCTTGGCATGTCCTACAGTTTCCATGTCGTTCTGCCCTTCATGATACCACATCTCTATCAGGTATGGACCGGTATAGCCCATCTTTTCCAGTGTGGAGAAGCAAAGGGGGAAATTCACGCAGCCCTTGCCGAAGGGCACATTCTTAAACTGGCCCTCAAAGGTATCCGTAACCGTAAGGGTATCCTTAAGATGAACCTGGACGATGCTGCCCCTTCCCTTTTCCAGTTCAGCCACAATATCGTTGCCCCATGCGCTGAGATTACCCACATCGGGGTATACCTTCAGCCACGGACTGGAGATCTGTTTCTCATAAAAAAGATGCTTGGTAATAGAATTGAGAAACGCTGTATCCATGATCTCATTGGCCAGCATGACCCCCTTACGGGAAGCCTGGGCTGCAGCCCACTGCAATCCCTCAAAAAAGAGGCGACGGCTGTCGAAGGTGGATTCTTCATAATAGACATCATAACCCGCAATCTGTATGGTTCGGATTCCTAAATCTACAGCAAAATCAATAGCCTGATCCATGATCAGGTACGCCTTTTCCCTTATCGCCGGATCAGCGCTTCCGAAAGGAAACCGCCTGTGGGCGCTCAGGCACATGGAAAGAAGGGGAACACCCGTTTCATAGATCGCACGCCTGAGTTCCTCGCGTTCTTCCCTTGTCCATTCCAGCCTGGCAAGGCGCATGTCATTCTCATCAATGCATATCTCCATGAAGTCAAATCCCAGATCTCTGGCTTTTTTCAGGCGTTTGTGCCAGTCGTCTTCAGGATTCAGTGCTTTTTCATAAATTCCCAGCAAATGATTGCCCAGCATGATAATTTCTCCTTCATGTACCGCTGATTTCGTTTTTATATCCGTAAATCTTTGAACAACCGCTGCCGCCGGCAGGCAGCGGTTGTCCTGGCCCCACATTTCCAATACTCCGGCATATCATTTTCAGTTAATTGAGCTAAATGAGGAAAAGGACTTTCAAGCAGGATCCTGGCGTGCATGGGTGTTTCAACCGATGGCTTCAAGCCCAGATCAATCCTCATTTTCTGTACAATACCCTTGACTCCATCAAATGGCTCGCGGTGCTACAGAACATGAATAATATCGCTGATATGTGCACTTCGCTGATCAACCTGCTGAAATACAACCTTGCCCAGCCGGGCAGCCTGACGACCCTGAGCGATGAGGTTGAAAACCTGAAGAATTACATCCGAATACAGAAATTCCGTTATGGAGACACCTTTGAGTTCTCTACCCAACTGGATCCTGAGACCCATGACTGTGAAATGCTGCGCTTTGTCCTTCAGCCCTTGGTGGAAAACTGCATCATTCATGCCTTTGAGGACATCGAAGACAAAGGGTTTATCAAGGTACTGTCCTTTATTGAAAATGGCAAGCTGCACATCGAGGTGATCGATAACGGATCAGGAATGGATCTGGCCACCGTATACACCCTGAACCAGAATGACTCAAGAAAGGGAAAACGCTTTAATACCATAGGTATACATAATATTAAGGAAAGAATACGACTCCAGTATGGGAATCGTTATGGTCTGTACTACATCAGTGAGCCCGGCGTCGGAACCATTGCGGAAATGGTCCTGCCGGTCATTAAGAAAGAGGATTGAGAAAAACTGCCTCCGGTCTTAACAAACGACCAGAAGGCATCCCGTTTGAGATGCCTTACACCTGTCCCAAAGCGCTATAGGATTAATCCAGCAGGTCGAGGAACCAGAACAGAGGTCCGCGGCGGAAAAGGAACCCCCTCGGCCGGATACGGCGAGGAAAACGGAATCCCGGCCTGTAAACCGGGCCAAAAATCGGGCGACGGATAATGGGGTATTGTCTGGGAAAGCGTCTGCCTCTGAAAGAACCCGGGAAGAAATCCTGTCGGAAGCCATCTGGCATAATAAACACCTCTTGCATAACATACTCTATAAACCAGCATATGTCCGTAAGGACAAGATGGTGAAGGGGTGGAATTTAACTTTTCAAATGAGGAACCTGGAATTGACGCTATCCTTCCGGCACATGTATCTTGACAAGTACATAGGAATCTGATAGCATACTAAAAAATAGCCAAATGCGATGATAGGGAAAACACGCTGCTTTCGCAGCCTCAGAGAGCTGTCGCATGGTGTGAGACAGTGCGCGGGGCAGATAGTGAACTCACCCTTTAGCAGTCACCTGAACGTCCGAGGCAAAAGCCTATTGCTTTGGACCAGTAGACGTGAACGGGCTTCCCGCCGTTACAAAGGGAGGGCATTAACCTTATTATGGTCGGATGCTGTATGAGTGGGTCATTGCACCAAGAGAAGTGGTACCACGGAAGTATAAGCTTTCGTCTTCTTACAGGATATAAGAGGACGGAAGCTTTTTTGATTTAATCCCAGTATTTTCAGGAGGAATGTTGTATGAAACTTGCTTTTTCAACCTTAGGATGCCCCGATTTTGATTGGCCGGATATCTATTCCATGGCCAAAGACCTTGGATTTGACGGAATTGAAATACGAGGCCTGGGCAAGGATATCTTCGCTGTCCGGGCAAAACCCTTTACCGAGGCAGAGCTCCCCAATACCATCAAAAAGTTGCAGCAGCTCCGCCTGGAGATACCCTGTCTTTCATCTGGCTGCTGCCTGAAGTTTGCTGATAAGGCCAGCGAAAACCATGATGAAATAATCCAGTACATTGAACTGGCTGCCAAATTGAAAACCCCGTATATCCGTGTGCTCGCAGATTTGGAGCCTCAGCCCAAGGGAGAAGTGGATGACGAGGTAGTCCTTTCATCCTTGAAAAAGCTAGCCCCCATTGCAGAGGAAAAGGGAGTAACCCTTCTTGTGGAAACAAACGGGGTATACACCGATACCCGCAGGCTTTTCAACCTGCTTAATGCCGTTGGAAGCGATGCTGTAGCTGCTCTCTGGGACATTCATCATCCCTACCGGTTTGCAGGCGAAACTCCTGGCCAAACAGTCCAGAACCTTGGCGCCTATATCAAATACGTCCATGTGAAGGACTCGGTCATGGAAGATGACAAAGTCTCCTATCGCATGATGGGAGAAGGGGATCTTCCCATAAATGATTTTATGCTGGCTCTGCGATCCATCAACTACAACGGCTACATATCCCTTGAATGGGTTAAGCGCTGGGCTGCCGATCTGGATGATGCAGGCGTGGTATTCCCCAACTTTGCCAATTATATGTCCAGATATTTGAAAAAGGACGCCACCAAAGGCCGCCTTTATACCAATAATGCGGGCACGGGGCAATATGTATGGGAAAAATACTCCCTCATAGATCTTACCTTCCCCCAGGTTCTCGACCGTATGGTTGATGAATTCCCGGATCAATATGCTTTCAGATACACCACCCAGGATTACACCAGAACCTATTCGGAATTCCGAGACGACGTGGATACCTTCGCCCGCTCCCTGATAGCACTGGGTGTCAAGCCCGGTGATCATGTGGCCATATGGGCTACCAATGTACCCCAGTGGTTTATCACCTTCTGGGCTACAGTCAAGATCGGGGCGGTTCTTGTGACAGTCAATACCGCATACAAGATACATGAGGCCGAGTATCTGCTGCGCCAGTCTGACACCCACACTCTGGTCATGATCGACGGATACAAGGACTCAGACTATGTTAGCATCATAAAGGAACTCTGCCCTGAACTGGAAACTGCAGAAGCCGGAAAGCCCTTATACATCAAGCGCCTTCCGTTTCTGCGGAACATCATTACCATTGATTCCAGGCAGAAGGGCTGCCTGACCTGGGATGAAGCCGTGGCACTGGCTGAAAGGACTCCTGTTGAAGAAGTCTACCGCCGTGCTTTCTCCATTCACAAGGACGATGTCTGCAATATGCAGTACACCTCAGGAACAACCGGTTTTCCAAAGGGTGTAATGCTTACCCACTTTAATGTGGTAAACAACGGCAAGACCATCGGTGACTGCATGGATTTCTCCACTGCCGACCGGCTGCTGATCCATGTTCCTATGTTCCACTGCTTCGGTATGGTTCTGGCTATGACTGCCGCCATGACCCATGGCGTGACCATGAGCCCCATACCCTACTTCTCTCCAAAGCAGTCCCTGGATTGCATTAACCGGGAGAAAATTACAGCCTGCCATGGCGTTCCCACCATGTTCATCGCCATGCTGGAACACGAGGATTTTGCTAAGACCGATTTCTCCCACATGAGAACGGGTATTATGGCAGGAAGCCCCTGTCCCATCAAGGTGATGCAGGATGTGGTGGACAAGATGAATATGAAGGAAATCACCATCGTCTACGGACAGACCGAGGCTTCTCCAGGATGTACCCAGAGCCGTGTTGATGATCCCATAGAACTCAGGGTCAACACTGTGGGCCGTGCCCTTCCAGGAGTGGAGTGCAAGATCGTGGATCCCGTTACCAATGAGGATCTGCCTCCCAATACCGACGGAGAGTTTGTTGCCAGAGGCTATAATATCATGAAGGGTTATTATAAGATGCCTGAAGCAACAGCTTCGGTCATCGACGAGGATGGCTGGCTGCATACGGGAGACATGGCCAGGATGGATGAGAACGGCTACTTCAAGATTACCGGCAGGATCAAGGATATGATCATCCGCGGCGGCGAGAATATTTATCCCAAGGAGATCGAAGACTTCATCTATACTCATCCAAAGGTTAGCGATGTTCAGGTTATCGGGGTGCCCGACAAACAGTATGGTGAGGAAATAATGGCCTGCGTCATTCTGAAAGAAGGGGTCGAGATGACTATTGAAGAACTGAGAGACTATGTGCGCACCAATATGGCCAAGCATAAAACACCGAAATATGTTGCCTTTGTGGATGAATTCCCCATGAATGCAGCAGGCAAGATTCTCAAGTACAAAATGCGTGAATGGGCTGTGGAGCATCTGGGGCTTAATGATGAAAGCAAGATCGAAACAGCCTGAGACAGAATAGCGGATATCAAAAAGGGGCGGTATGCATACCGTCCCTTTCTATTTGACAATCAAGGGTAACATTGCGGGTAGAGCGTGGCAATTTTAGAGATTGCTTCGTCGCTGCGCTCCTCGCAATGACAGGAAAAAAGCGCTCCTCGGAATGACAGGAAAAAAACGCTCCTCGAAATGACTGAGAAAAAAGCCCCTCGCAATGATACAGAAAGGCTACCTGCAGAGGCATACTGGCATGTCATTGCGAGCGGAGCGAAGAGGAGCGCGGCAATCTCCGGCCTCAAAGCCTTTCTAAGATTCTCACCTCCAACCTCTCGTCTCCAGAAGGTGAGATTGCTTCGTCGCTCCGCTCCTCGCAATGACAGAAGAAAAATGCTCCTCGCAATGACAGAAGAAAAATGCTTCTCGCAATGACAGAAGGAAAATGCTCC
>JAAYTP010000013.1 GCA_012518025.1 Clostridiaceae bacterium | reverse complement strand
GGTACAGAAAGATTAAGTGCTCCAACATTTTTTAAAATAAAACGAGCATGAAATTGAAATCTCAAGTAAAATGAAGTTGCTCACACTACATTTGAAAAGGAGATTTAATCATGCTCAATACTAATTATATGCAAGAATTAACCTGACAAACCCGTAAAAACAAAACAAGCCGGACTCCTGCAGAGCCGGCTTGTTCATAGCCTGAAAAAACATTATTTGATTTCCACGGTAGCGCCAACTTCCTTGAACTTTGCAGCAATTTCCTCGGCCTCTTCCTTGGAAATACCTTCCTTGATGGTGCTGGGTACCTTTTCGGTAACTTCTTTTGCTTCCTTCAGACCAAGAGCGGTGATCTCGCGAACAACCTTGATAACCTTGATCTTCTCAGCACCGGTTTCCTTAAGGATAACATCAAACTCGGTCTTCTCCTCTTCCTGAGCAGCTGCGCCTGCTGCTGCAGGACCTGCTGCAACAGCCACAGGAGCTGCTGAAACGCCGAATTCCTCTTCAATAGCTTTTACAAGATCCTTAAGTTCGAGAATGGACAGAGTTTTAATCTCTTCAATGAACTTTGTTATTTTTTCACTCATTTTCATATCCTCCTATTCAATGATAAATCGGTTAATCGATAAAAAGTTCTGATCTGTCAGGCTTCCTGTGCCTGTTCCTGCTTTTCAGCAATAGCGTTAAGAGCAGCAGCAAGACCATAGAGTGAGCTTTGCAGGCTGCCAATGAGTCTTGCAAGCAGTTCCTCTCTGGATGGAGTCTGGGCTAGCTCCTTGACACCGTCAATGTCGAGAATCTTACCCTCAACCATACCGGCTTTGATTTCCAGTTTGTTGTATTCTTTGGCAAACTGGGCAATCAGCTTGGAAGGGGCAATGGGATCGGTATCGCTTATGGCAATAGCCGTAGGACCTTCCAGTTGGTCTGAGAGTTCGCTGAGGTTGGTATCCTTCACGGCAAAGCGAATGATGGAGTTCTTATAAACTCTATAATCAACGCCTGCCTCACGCATAGCCTTTCTCATCTTGGTGTCCTGCTCGACGGTAAGGCCTCTGTAATCAGCAAGAACAAACGCCTGGGCATTTGTGAGCTTGCTGTTCAGCTTCTCCACCTCTGCCTTCTTCTGCTGCAGTATTTTTTCACTGGGCATTTGAGCACCTCCTTGATGAAATACTTTATTCTGTAACGTTCAGGGAATCTGTCGATAATCATTCCATAACAAAAACCCTTTCGCGATCTAAACCATAGACGACGAAAGGGTTATTCAACCACATTTCTCCAAACCTCGGCAGGATGATCTACGTTACACCCATTGGGATTCCTGCTGTCTACGGTTAAAATCACAAACGTTATTTTATAGGATATAAATCAATCAGTCAAGTACTTTCTGCTGATTGATGCGAACGCCGGGTCCCATTGTGGATGATACGGTAACACTCCTCAGGTACTGACCCTTGGCTGCTGCCGGCTTTGCCTTGATAATGGCATCCAACAATGTACGGAAATTGTCAAGAAGCTTTTCTGTGCCAAAAGACACCTTTCCGATGGGGCAATGGATGATATTGGTCTTATCGAGACGGTACTCAATCTTACCTGCCTTGATGTCGGCAATAGCCTTTGCCACATCCATTGTAACTGTTCCGGCCTTTGGGTTCGGCATTAGCCCCTTAGGGCCAAGAATACGACCCAGTCGTCCCACAACGCCCATCATATCAGGGGTTGCAACGACTACGTCAAATTCAAACCAATTTTCGTTCTGGATCTTGGCAACAAGATCTTCAGCGCCTACATAATCGGCACCATTCTGCTCAGCCTCGGTAGCCTTTTCGCCCTTGGCGAACACAAGCACGCGCACGGTTCTGCCTGTACCATGGGGCAGAACAACTGCACCCCTGACCTGCTGGTCGGCGTGTCGTGAGTCAACACCAAGCTTTATATGAGCTTCAACCGTTTCATCAAATTTTGCCCGTGCAGCTTTTTGAACAACTTCCAGGGCTTCGGTCGGGTCATACAGTTTGGTTCTATCTACCAGCTTGAGACTTTCAAGGTATTTCTTACCTCTCTTCATAGTAATCACTCCTTTGTGGTCATTGAAAAATCGGGAATTCATCCCTCCCACATCGATGGGCAGTCCATCAGTCCTCGACAACGACGCCCATGCTTCTGGCTGTGCCTGCAACCATGCTCATGGCAGTTTCTATACTGCCCGCATTCAGGTCAGGCATCTTCATCTCAGCGATCTTGCGAACCTCTTCCTTTGAGATCCTGGCCACCTTTTCCTTGTTAGGAACGGCGGATCCGCTCTCGATCTTGCATGCCTTCTTAATCAGAACGGCAGCCGGAGGAGTCTTTGTAATAAATGAGAATGAACGGTCTGCGTAGACCGTGATAACTACCGGAATAACCAACCCAGCATCCTTTGCGGTCCTCTCATTGAATTCCTTGCAGAATCCCATGATATTGACGCCATGCTGTCCAAGGGCTGGTCCAACCGGTGGAGCAGGCGAAGCCTTGCCTGCCTGAAGCTGCAGCTTAATATAGCCCAAAACTTTCTTTGCCATAAATAGTCCACCTCCCAGTGTTTTGCCTGTCTATTCTCAGGCCTCTATTCAAGTGCTGAATGCACATGAAAACAATTTGCAAAAACTTATTGTTAAAAAACGCAATCCACAACCGAATAGTCGTGTTTTGCAGGATAGCCTTTTAGAGCTTCATAATCTGAATAAAATCCAGCTCCACAGGCGTTTCCCTACCGAACATTGAAATCATGACACGTACCTTTTTCTTGTCCATGCTGATCTCTTCGACGGTTCCAATAAAGCTTTCCAGGGGGCCGTCGATAACCCGGACGCTATCCCCTACTTCATAGTCAACAACCGTCTCAAACTGCTCGACACCCATCATACGAATCTCGTCGTCGGACAGCGGCACCGGTTTTGATCCTGGACCTACAAACCCTGTTACGCCTCTGGTATTGCGAACAACATACCAGGAATCGTCGGTCATGATCATCTTTACCAGTACATAGCCCGGGAAAACCTTTTTGAGGGTTGCTCGTTTCTTGCCGTCCTTTATCTCGATCTGTTCTTCCATGGGAACAACCACATCGAGTATATAGTCCTGCATCTTTCGGTTTTCTACGATCTTCTCAATATTGGCCTTAACCTTGTTCTCGTATCCTGAGTAGGTATGAACTACATACCATCTTGCTTCATCTGCCATTAAAAAGCGGAGACCAAAGCTCCTGCCCTCCTTCCGCTTTTTTATTTCCCGAATATGGTTCTGAACAAGAGCCCCAATCCGGCATCTGCTACCCAGATTACAACACCAACAACCAGGCAAGCCGTAAAGACTACCAAAGTATAGTTGATAAGCTGTTGTTTTGTAGGCCAGATAACTTTTTTAATCTCTGTGCGGATCTCTTTGAAAAACTTACCTATGCGTCGACCTATTTTAACTTTTTCCTTCTGATCGGTCATGGATAAACAACTCCCAACTTATTATTTGGTTTCCTTATGCAATGTGTGCTTACGGCAAAACCTGCAGTACTTGCTCATTTCAAGCCTGTCAGGGTCGTTCTTCTTATTCTTCATGGTATCATAGTTTCTCTGCTTGCATTCTGTGCAAGCCATGGTTATTCTAACTCTCATTGTGGAACACCCCTATGTCTTCAACATGTTTATTTTTTGCATAAAAAAAAAGCTCGCAAAGCAATAATGAGTCTAACACATCCAAAAGCTGATGTCAAGCGTTCCACAGAAAATACTTCGTGTAGCCTGACACCTGAATTTACACAGG
>JAAYTP010000095.1 GCA_012518025.1 Clostridiaceae bacterium | reverse complement strand
TTGATGAAATATAGTAATAATACCTTGTTTTCCGCTTTCTCAAAGCTCTCATAATCCATGGCGACAACTCCCTGTTTCGTGGTTCACATGCTTGGATTCTACCAGAGCTGAGATAAAAAGTGAAGAGAAAAAGGTGTCATTGGGTACGACGTGGGGGTTGGACAGAGTGAACTTCAAACAAATCTGTAACGAAGACTAATGCGCAATTAATCATTTTCCTTCTGGTTTGAATAATCGGGGAAAAGTAGTATATTTATTTAGTACGGATTACTTAACATCTGCTGGCCACCCTCGGTTATCCGAAATAACCGCCTAAAGCGGCTGAAATATGGTAAGGGGGATGAGCAGATTACCTGACAATAATCAGGGGGATGCGTATGCTTGATTTTTTCATAGAGCTAATTGCTGATATCGCTGACGCTTTTCTTGATTTCTGGATTAATAAAGTAGTGGCAAGGTTCAAGAAAAATAAAAATAAGTAACAGCAGCACATTCTGAAAAATTTCAATCAGAAATCTCCAACCTCCGCATCTCACATCCAACTTGTCACCTGTGGTCGTGTATTATATAATAAGGTTTACTCAATGGGTCACCCGCTGTTTGTCAGGCGGGTTTGGTATGACCGTCTACATCCGGACAGAGGATAAATCAGCACATTGATTTGATTTCGGGGATCTTGCAGCTCCCTGAATTTATTATAAAAAACGTAGCAAGGGAGAAAGGAAGAAATGGCAGGAACCATTACAGAAAAAATTCTATCCAGGCATATCCTGGAGGGAGAACCCGTTGCAGGGCAGGAAGTGGCCCTGAAAATAGACAATACCCTCACACAGGATGCCACAGGAACCATGGCCTATCTTCAGTTTGAGGCCATTGGTATTGACCGTGTAAAAACTCAATTCAGTGTCAGCTTCGTGGATCACAACACATTGCAGAGCGATTTCAGAAATGCGGACGATCATCAATACCTGCAGAGCGTTGCCAAGAGGTATGGACTCTATTTTTCCAGACCTGGCAACGGAATCTGCCATCAGATATTTTTAGAACGCTTCGCGCGGCCGGGCAACACCCTGATAGGCTCAGACAGCCATACTCCCACAGCGGGAGGCATGGGATGCTTTGCTATGGGTGCAGGCGGGCTGGATGTTGCATGCGCCATGGCGGGAGCGCCTTTCAGAATTAAGTATCCCAAGATTGTGGGGATAAAACTGACCGGGCGTCTCAACGACTGGGTATCTGCCAAGGATGTTATACTGGAAGTACTCAGACGTGTGGATGTAAAGGGTAATGTGGGCAAGGTTTTTGAATACTTTGGAGAGGGAGTCAAGACACTGGGGGTTCCCGATCGGGCGACCATCACAAATATGGGAACAGAGACCGGCTGTACCACCAGTATTTTCCCCAGCGATGAGATGACCAGAGAATTTCTGAAGGCTCAGGGTCGTGAGGCTGATTGGCAGCTTCTTGTTCCCGATGAGAATGCTACCTACGATGAGATCATAGAGATCAATCTGTCTGAGGTTGAGCCCATGGTGGCGCTCCCCCATAGTCCCGGAAATGTCAGAAGGGTTCGTGAGGTTGGGCCCATCAAAGTGGACCAGGTTGCCATCGGCTCCTGCACCAACTCATCCCTGAGAGATCTGATGATGGTTGCTGCTATACTTGAAGGGCGCACCGTATCAGAGGATCTTCACCTCACCATCAGTCCCGGTTCAAGACAGGTAGTGGAGCATCTGGCTTCCAGCGGCGGCTATACCAGCATGGTTCGTGCCGGCGCCAGGATTATGGAGAATGCCTGCGGCGCCTGTATCGGAATGGGCTGTGCACCGCGTTCCGAAGGTGTTTCGGTAAGAACCTTCAATCGTAATTTTGAAGGGCGCAGTGGAACAAAGGATGCCAAGGTGTATCTTGTAAGCCCGGAAACCGCGGCTGCAACTGCTATTAACGGATATCTGACCGATCCGAGAGATCTGGGAGAGGCTCCCAAATTTGAGATGCCCAAAAAGTTCTTTGTAAACGATAATATGATCATAAAGCCCCTGCCTGAGGAAGAAGCTCAGAAGATAGAGATCAAAAGAGGCCCTAATATAAAGCCTCTTCCAAGCTTTGATCCTCTCGGAGATACATTGACCGGAAAGGTTCTGATCAAGGTGGGTGACAATATTACCACCGACCATATCATGCCGGCCGGTGCAAAGATCCTGCCTCTGCGCAGCAATATCCCGGAAATCTCAAAGCATGTCTTTGAGGCTGTTGATCCGTGCTTCTACGAGAAGGCCAGGTCTTCAAAGGGCGGTTTCATTATAGGCGCAGAAAACTATGGCCAGGGTTCAAGCCGTGAGCATGCGGCACTGGCACCCAAGTACCTTGGAGTCAAAGCTGTTGTTGTCAAGTCCTTTGCCAGGATCCATCTGGCCAATCTCATCAACTTTGGCATTGTCCCCCTGACCTTTAAAAATCCCGGGGATTATGACAGAATTTCCGAGGGTGATGAACTGGAAATAGCCATTGGTGATCTTACCGGGGAATGCTCACTGACCAACAAAACCACGGGAGAGACCTTCATGCTGGAGCATACCCTTTCCAGGCTGGACGCAGAGATACTCAAAACAGGCGGGAAGCTTCCCTGGATTAAAAAGCAAATCTAATCGGAGGTATAAACATGGCAAAGATTATAATGAAAACCCCTTTGGTGGAGATGGACGGGGACGAAATGACCCGAGTGATATGGGGCTGGCTTAAAGAAATACTTATCGAGCCTTATGTGGAACTTAAGACAGAGTATTATGACCTGGGTCTGAAACACCGGGATGAGACA
>JAAYTP010000094.1 GCA_012518025.1 Clostridiaceae bacterium | reverse complement strand
GATCCATTACATACCCCTCCTATATTTTATTGTAAATATTCTATCATATTATTTAGACGTACCTTCACATCATTGGTTCGTTTTTATATGATATCCGGCACCACTTCGGGAGATTCTCGCAGAGATCGCCACGCTTCGCAGTGCTCCTCTACCAATGACAGTCTTGATTCGGGATGTGAGAAGCCAGAAGTGAGATATGAAGACCACAGCGCATCAATGTCAAGAGGGCTCATTTATTGTTTATTCAGGTGCTGGATCAGCATTTCCCGAACCTGGGCGGGGTCTGATCTTCCCTTCAGGGCAGCCATGATCCTTCCCATCAGAAAGCCAAAGGCCTTTTCCTTTCCGGACCTATAATCTGCTACGGCCTGAGGGTTTTGATCGAGGACTTCCCCCACAGCCTTCGCGATGAGGTTCTCATCCCGTTGAACCTTCAAGCCCCTCTTCTCAATTATGGCATCCGGGTCTCCACCCTCCAGAGCCAGAATGTCCAGGACTTCCTTTGCCGAATTCGGAGTAATATCTCCCTTATCCAACAGAATCAAGACCCTGCCAAGTTTTTTCCCGTCAAGGCTGGATACCGAAAGGAAATCCTTGTTCTCGTTGATTCGCCGCATGATATCGGTCATTATCCAGTTGCTCACAAGCTTGGGATTGCCGCAGACACCAACGGCAGTCTCAAACATCTCTGCCAGGGGTCTGGACTGGGTGATCAGTTGGGCATCATACCAGGGGATTCCAAAATCATTTATATAACGATCCTTCCTGGATGTCGGAAGCTCGGGGAGGCTTTTTCTTATCTCATCAATCAGTTCCTGATCAATAACCACGGGAACAAGATCAGGTTCGGGAAAGAATCGATAATCAAGGGCTTCTTCCTTGTTCCTCATGGAATAGCTCTCTCCCCGGGAATCATCCCATCTTCTGGTTTCCTGAATGATGCTTCCGCCATCACTGATGATGGCAGCCTGCCTGTCCGCTTCGGCCTGGGCGGCACGCTGCACCGCATGCAGGGAATTGATGTTCTTCATCTCGGTACGGGTTCCCAGGGGGTCCCCGGGTTTTCGGACTGAGAGATTGACATCGGCCCGGAGAGATCCTTCCTGCATCTTGCAGTCTGAAACCTCCACATATTCAAGAATGGTCTTTATGGTCTCCAGAAAAATCCTCGCCTCTTCAGGAGAACTGATATCAGGACGGCTGACGATCTCAATCAGGGGAACGCCGCATCGGTTATAGTCAACCAATGATCCTGTGACACAGGCATCATGAATAAGCTTACCCGCATCCTCTTCCAGATGAATCCGCTCTATACCAATTCTTTTATACTGGCCGTTCACATCTATGTCCACATAACCGTCATAGCACAGGGGCCTGTCGTATTGTGATATTTGATATGCCCTGGGAAGATCAGGATAGAAATAGTTTTTCCTGTCCATCTTGGTGAAGGATGAAATGCTGCAGTTCATGGCCAGCCCGGCCCGGATGGCATACTCCACCGCGGTTCTGTTCATGGCAGGAAGGGCACCGGGCATGGCAAGGCAGACAGGACAAACCAGGGTGTTGGGTTTTGCTCCGAACTCATTCCTGCAGTTACAGAACATTTTGGTCCGGGTTTTCAGTTCTGCATGTATTTCAAGTCCAATCACTATCTCATATTCCATGAACGGTCATCCCCTTATAATGGTATCGGAGGCCACAGGATTCTGAGCAGTATCGCTGCTATGAGAAAAATCAATCTGCTCAGCCCTGGCACTTTGTTTTTGGTTTCAGCCTTCCCACCCTTTGTTCGATGGCATAGCCCGCACGCAGCAGGAGCTTCTCTGAAAACGGTTTGCCCACCAACTGGATCCCAATGGGCAAACCCTTGCGGTCAAGGCCGCAGGGCACAACCAGGGCCGGAAGGCCAGCCAGATTTGCCCCTACGGTATAGATATCTCCCAGATACATCTCTAGCGGATTCCCACTTTTCTC
>JAAYTP010000093.1 GCA_012518025.1 Clostridiaceae bacterium | reverse complement strand
CCGCATTTTGCGTTTCCTACCTGGCCTACGCCGTCTGCGTTCTCTATCTCCCCAACATTCCGCGGGTTTGTAAAATGATCCATCACTTTATCACTATACATTTATATCAGTCCTTTCAGTTCTATATCATAAAAAATATAACTTTGTATATATCTTATTTGTTTTCCTTTATAAAATCCTCATAAAGGGGTGACATGGTTCTAAGCCTTGCCACAATCTCCTCAAGGGAGTCCACTAAATAATAAACCTCGTCTTCGGTATTGTGTTCACCAAAAGACATCCTCAAAGAACCATGGGCAATCTCATGGGAAAGACCAATAGCCATCAGGACATGGGAAGGATCAAGGGATCCTGAAGAGCATGCGGAACCACTGGATGCCTTTATACCTTTCATATCCAGCATGAGCAGGAGGGATTCACCCTCAATAAACCTGAAGGATATATTGAGATTCCCGGGAAGTCTTCTCTCCACAGGACCGTTTAGCTTAACATGAGGAATCCTTTCCATGATAAGGTTCATGGCTTTATCTCTCAGCCGCTTAATCTTTCCGGTATACTGCTCCATGTCGACTACAGCAAGCTCCAGGGCTTTGGCCATACCGATGATACCCGGTATGTTTTCAGTGCCGGGACGCTTACCCCTCTCCTGATGCCCGCCATGGATAAGGTTCTCCAGACGCACACCCTTTCTGATATACAGGGCACCGATACCCTTTGGTCCATAGAATTTATGGCCGGATATGGACAATAGATCCACACCCAGATCCTTAACGTCTATGGGAATGCTGCCGGCTGCCTGGACGGCATCGCAATGAAACAGCACGCCATGCTTTCTGGTGACCTCACCAATGGCTTTTATGGGCTGGATGGTGCCGATTTCATTATTGGCATACATGATGCTCACAATAATGGTATCAGGCCTGATGGCCTTTTCCACATCTGCAGGATCTACAAAGCCCTCTGAATCAACAGGCAGATAGGTCACATCAAAGCCCTCTTTTTTAAGAAACCTACAGGTTTCCATGATGGCCGGATGTTCAATGGCCGATGTTATAACATGCTTTCCACCCTTTTTCCGCGCCGCGAGAACAGAGCCTTTTATAGCCCAGTTGTCTGCCTCGGTGCCGGAACCGGTAAAATAGATTTCACCCGGCTCATTTACTCCTAGGCACCTGGCAATTGTAGCCCTTGCTTCCTCAACAGCCTTCCTGTTGGATCTTCCAACTGAATACAGTGAGGAGGCATTACCATATTCCTCGACAAAATAAGGCTTCATTGCCTCGAATACCTCAGGCTTCACATAAGTGGTGGCCGCATGATCCAAATATATAACAGGCTTTTGCATAAGAATCTCTCCATTTCATACAATGTGTCATATAACATTGTGTATAGCAATAAAATAAAGTTAGCACTGCCTAAACCAAAAGTCAACAGGCTTACAATAAGGCTTTTATAACCGTAAAGCCTTTCATATTTATTATACCTTCCTGTAAATAGATTTAACAATATGGAAACCATACGCTTTTTCTTGTGCCGGAGATGCATTTATTGACAAAAAATATAAAGCGGCAGACCGTAATCTGCCGCAAAAGCTTCTTGCTGATATCAGTCTGCCGTATCAAGTTTTCCGGCATAGACCTTCAGATCATACATATAGGTGACTCTGCCCGACTGCTGATACAGTTCAAAAAGAAGATCCATCTCCTCCATCAGATCCTCATGTCCTACTTCGAAAGACCCGGGCAGGTTAAATGAGGATAAGAGTCTTCCGCTGAAACTGTCAAAATCTAAGGACAGTTGACCGGATAAAGATAAGGTCGAATACCCGGTTTCTTGGAAAAAACCTGAATAGATGCTGTCAAGACCCCTGCCCCCTGTATCCGGGACATTTTTTGAATGCCTCCTTATAAGCGCTTCGCATTCCGAGCTGAACTCATCATGGCAGGAAGGTATCATCACGATTAAGGCCACTGAACCACCGGGTCGAAGAATACGCCTGAATTCCTTTCTACACCTTTTAGCATCAAAGAAATGAAAAGACTGGGCGCATACAATATGGTGTATTGACCTGTCGGACAGCGTGGTGTTCTCTGCGGTAGCTTCAAGGGAAAAAAAGCGTGGGAACTCATCTTCCAATATTCTTTCTGTAGTTTCCCGCAGTTCCCTGTCGGGCTCAATTGCAACCACCCTGCTTCCGCGTTCCAGCAGGAGCCTTGTAAAGGTGCCCGTGCCCGACCCTATATCAGCTATCACCGATTCCCAGGAAAAGTCGCATTCGTTATATAAGAAATCGATCAGCTTCCTCGGATAGTCCAGTTTGTATTTAAAATAATTCTCGGCCATGCCGGGAGAACGGTTGCGGCTTTCTGTCAACATAGAATCACCCTTACATAAACCCTCTTTGCTTTTGTAAAATGGGGAAAACCCCGTCAACAAGGTGCATTATATCATAAACAAGCCGTTGATTTGCGTATTGCCGGAATATTGCTCGCAAAGATACTTTAGCTTTTTTTTCAAGCTTTTTGTTACTCCTGTTTTCTGTTTTTTTCCGTCTTTTTTTATTGTTTTCGTGTTATAATATTCATACTGTCTGGCTGAACGGCATTTTTCACCTGGCATGACCTATGCCGGGATTATTTTTGCCGATCCAGGTGTAAAAGCAGTGATTGACAGCCTGGATTGACTGTGCAAGAATGTGAATGTACAAAAGTAGAATCAGGTGAACGATGGCAGCAGCAAGGAAAAAGAAAAAGAGTGTATGTAAAAAAATACTTATTGCAGAGATTATCGTGCTTATCGCAGTAGGCCTGGTAGCACTCTATGTGCTGGTATTGAATAAAACCCCTGCCTTTGAATTCATAGGAAGGTTTCTAAGCCCGGTGGAAGGCAGCGAAAGCATTAAGGACAGGCGTGTTGAGTCAAACAAACCTTTTACTCTGACAAAGAACCAGAAATACTATAATTCATTGACCGGTCCTGACAACATCAATGTCCTTATAATTGGCACCGATGTGGACGGAACAAACTATGACACGCTACTTCTTGTAAGCATCGATGAGGAAAACAACCTGGTCAGGCTGATCAATATACCGAGGGATATTTACGTTGATTACAGCGATGAGGTTTTGGATAGGCTTAAAAAGGCGTTCCCAAAATACACCTCATCAAAGGGTATCTTCAAGATCAATGCTGCCCATACCATAGGCAGGCTGATAGAATACAATAAGGGTGCCGGCCGCTTCCAGAAGCCTGAGTTTGACTTTACATGCGATATTATCGAAGAGGTCTTTGGTGTCTATATAGATGATTATGTTTATATGAAGCCCTCCAGCTTCGTCCGCATAGTGGACTATTTTGGCGGCGTGGACATCGAGGTCCCCTACCGTATGAAGTATAACGATCCTTTG
>JAAYTP010000092.1 GCA_012518025.1 Clostridiaceae bacterium | reverse complement strand
TTTTGAATGGGGCTACTGACCATTTGTAATAGTTACTGAATGAGCGATAGGTCAGAACTCTGTCTAAGCTCTGACCTTATTCCTGGTGGTCAGCTTGATTATGTATAGCACTGCAAACAAGACTGCGATGGAGGCAGGGAGAATAACCCAGGCGGACTGGACAAGTCCTGCCAGAATGTAGCCCACAAAGGAGACCGCAGCCACAGTTATTGCATAGGGAAGCTGGGTGGAGACATGATTGATATGGTTGCACATGGCTCCAGTAGATGACATGATGGTTGTATCGGAGATAGGCGAACAATGGTCTCCGAACACTGCACCGGCAAGGCAGGCGGATATGCTTATAATCAGCAGTTCAGGTGTCTGGCTGGCATTACTGAAGACGCCTACCACGAGGGGAAGAAGTATTCCGAAGGTACCCCAGGAGGTGCCGGTGGCAAAGGACATTCCAGCGGCTACAATAAACACGATTGCCGGCAAAAATATCGTTGCTGTGCTGTCATGGAAGATACCGCTTACAAACTCACCTGCGCCTAAGAGATTCGTAAGTCCACTCAGAGTCCAGGCAAAGGTCAGAATGAGTATGGCGGGTACCATGGCCTTAAATCCATTGGGCAGGCATTCCATGCATTCGTTAAAGGAAAGCACCCTGCGGGCGAGGAAATAAATGATAACGATAATCAGTGCCAGAGTTGATCCCAGAGACAGACCGAGAGAAGCATCGCTGTTGGCGAAAGCGCTCTGAATGGTCTCACCCTCAAAGAAGCCGCCAGTAAATAGCATACCCACTACACAGAGAACAATCAGAATAGCTACCGGAAGAACCAGATCCCTTACCTTTCCCTTGCCGGAATGGACCTGGTTTTCCTGATCCTCGAAGGGACGGTCAGGTGTTGTGTAAAGGTCACCCTTTAAGGCATTTTCTTCGTGTTTTCTCATGGGTCCATAATCAATTCCTACCAAAGCGATGAATATAATCATGGCAATGGTCAGAAGTGAGTAAAGATTGTATGGAATTGCACGGACAAAGAGTTCAAAACCGTCGTAGCCTTCAACCACACCCACTACAGCGGCGGCCCAGGAGGAGATGGGTGCTATCATGCATATGGGGGCGGCAGTGGCATCAACCAGATAAGCCAATTTGGCACGTGAGATTTTATGCTTGTCGGTGATGGGTCTCATTACATTTCCAACAGTCAGACAGTTGAAATAGTCATCCACAAAAATCAGGACTCCAAGCCCAAATGTAGCCAAAATGGCGCCTTTCCGGGTTTTAATTCTTTTGCTGGCCCATTCTCCGTAGGCAGCTGATCCGCCGGCCTTGTTCATCAGGCATACGATGATTCCCAATACCACCAGGAAAATCAGGATGCCCACATTCCAGCCATCGGCAAGGGATGATATGAAGCCGTCAGTGAACATGGTGGTGAAAGCATTCACTGGTCTGAAGTTAGCATACAGTAAAGCGGCACTCAAAATCCCTATGAAGAGGGAGCTGTATACTTCCTTCGTGATCAATGCCAGAACAATGGCTATAATCGGTGGAAGAAGAGCCCAAAATGTTCCGTGGACAAAGCTCTGGTGTTCTTCTCCGGAGCCATCGGCAAAGACAGGCAGCGCGAGAAAGATAAGTACAACTGTAAGGACTAGCAGAAATAAGAGCAGTCTTCTCGGTTTCATAACCTACCTCCCTGAATTATGATTATTATCGCTATATAAAAAAACATGAGGCACGAGTGCTTCATGATTAGTCGACATGATAGCTCTCCACTAAAAAGTGACAGTCTGCTGCATATTCTGCAACAGCCCGGCATCGGCGCCCCTGGCAGGACACCGAAACCTCGGCGATCATTCTTTTCACCTGCCCGGATACCAGACCGTATATGGCAGATTACTCGTAAGGATCGCGCCTCTATCATTAAATGTGATTATTATTTACTAAAAGTTTTATAATTCTTTGACTTAAGCATATGCATAAGATGCATAAATGTCAATAAAGAAAGGCTCAGATTTTTAGGAAATCTGACATAAGACCCGGTTTATTGGGACCGTGGTTTCTCCACAGCCGCGGCTGGAAACCATCAATGGAATAAATTACCGTTAAATGGCTTATTATTAGTGTATTCTAATGAATATCTATTGACTAATTGAAAGAAAAATGTAATATTGGAGGTAAATCA
>JAAYTP010000091.1 GCA_012518025.1 Clostridiaceae bacterium | reverse complement strand
TCATTGCAATAGAATGAGGATCACATCCAAGGCTTGTTCTGCTTGAGAGTCTGGGACGGGTCTCATTATGCAGGATAAAGAAGGTCTAAGCGATGAGATGGAATTGAAACTTGCATTTGCTTAATATCACTCCTGTATAGAAAATATCTCTTCCGGTTAGGAATAATAAATAACAGCCGGAAGAGATTTTTACTTTTAACTGTTACCAATAGTGGGTAAAGATTAATCAGATAAAAATAGTAGGGATTAGTCGGATAGCAAGATATAAAAATGTAGATGAAAAGGAGAGAGGATACATGAGCGATGTTAAGTTGGCAGTGATCTATTACAGCATGGGCGGCACCAACCATCAGCTGGCGCAATGGGCAGCAGAAGGCGGAAAAGAGGCAGGGGCTGAAGTAAAGGTGTTTAAAGTGCGGGAACTGGCACCCCAATCTGTCATAGACAATAATCCTGTTTGGAAAGCCCATCTAGAAGCCACAAAGGATATTCCCGAGGCTACACCCAATGATCTGGAATGGGCCGATGCTATTATATTCAGTGCCCCAACCAGGTTCGGAGTTATGGCGTCCCAGATGAAGCAGTTTCTCGATACTACCGGAGGCCTTTGGGCACAGGGCAAGACTGTAAACAAAGTGGTGAGCGCCATGTCATCTGCCCAAAATCCCCATGGCGGTCAGGAAGCAACCGTTTTATCCATCTATACGGTAATGTGCCATTGGGGTGCTATTATTGCAGCCCCAGGCTTTACAGATCCGGCTGTTTTTGAAGCTGGAGGAAATCCCTATGGAACAACCGTAACCGTTGATGAAGACGGAAAAATGGTTGAAGATGTGAAGGCCGCTGTTAAACATCAGGCAAAACGGACAGTTACAGTGGCACGATGGCTTAAAAAAGGCAGAGAAGGGTAATGAGGCAGCATAGAAAACGCTATTGAGTGAACTGTTAAGATTAATAAACCTCCACAGCCGGTTAAACCATAACTGGCTGTGGAGGTTTAGCATACCTTACAAAACTTACTTCAGTTCAAATCGATGTACTTTGCAGTCACACCTTCAAGTTCATTGAGTTCCTTCACAAGGGTCTCAACATCCTCCCTTGTGCCATAGGGCTGTAATACGATAATCCCGTCGTTAGAGCACGAACCATCGCTTACTTCATGCAATCCCAAACGTGTTTTGATCTTGCACCCGTTCCTTGTAAGGACTTCCTGGAATTTTGCGGCGTTGTCAACCCTGTTATCCAGTCGGACGCCGACGATGTAGTAGCAAGACATAAAAAAACCCCTCCCCATAACCAATAGTTGCCTTTGCCCTCATTATAACCATTCCGGGGTTTTGATACAAGCCTCACAAAGAATGCGCAGTTTCATTGATTAAACCCCAAATAAGGCGCCGACAATTCTTGTCGCTGATATCAGGAAAGAGAAAGAAACCAGGAACTGAGCCTGGGATCATGATAGGAGAACGGCGGGAGCGGTGGTAATACAAATGTTAGGAAAATGTTAACAGGTCTCTGGAAAAACATAGTACAATATAATATAGGTTAACACATTATTAGATGGGTCAAGCTGCTCCATAGTTGAGCCCTGAAGGCGAAAGGGGGCTTTTCACATGAAAAAGGCTGTGCGCCTGCTTGTTGTGTGGCTACTCTGTTTGAGTATGGCAGGCTGTTCATCATCTGAATTAGTCAATGAACCAACTACTTCTCCAAGTTTAGAGCCTGCTCCTCATTACACGGCTGAGGAAACGGAGGAGCGCCGTACAAATGAGGATGGCGAGGAAAGCGCCGCTGAAGATGAAAAGGTTATTACGGTATATTGCGATACCGGAGAAGTTTTCGACCTTATAAAGAAGTTTCAGGAACTCCATCCCGATTTTGAGTATGAAATCGAAATATATACCGAATATGCATTCGGTGATGAGTACCCTGATCGTGTTCATGATCTGGTTAACGGAAGATTGGACGTAATTCCAGACATATACAGCGTGGCAAGGGAAGATATCTATAAGTTCACCAAGGGAAGCGATCATGAATATGCCCTCCCATTTGAAGAGCTTGGCATCGATGTCGACAAACTCATAGAAGAGGCTGAAATCCCCCAATATATGATGGATGCATACACCAACCCGCAGGGGAAGCTGGTGGCGCTGGCATACCAAAACACCGCGGGAGCCTTCATCTACCGCCGCTCCATTGCCAAAAAGGTTTGGGGAACCGATGACCCTGATGTTATAAGCAGCAAAATCGG
>JAAYTP010000012.1 GCA_012518025.1 Clostridiaceae bacterium | reverse complement strand
TGTCTGTGCTGAGAAATACTAAAATGCCTGCAGTTCTGGTGGAAACGGCTTATATCACGAATCAGGAAGATCATGACCGGCTGAAATCCGATGAATTCAGAACCAATACGGCAATTGGCATTACCGAAGGGATTAAGCAAGCTCTTGACATCCTGGAGGTCTTTGAATACGAGGGGGATCTTTATGTCTTCAAAGAAACAGGCTCCGAATAACAACAGCCCTTATGCCGAGGAACGCATCAAGCAGCTTAGAGAATTGATCAATTATCATAACTATCGATATTATGTTGAAGATGATCCCGAAATCAGCGATTATGAATACGATATGCTGTATCGTGAACTGGTTGATCTTGAACGGGCTCATCCCGAACTGGTTACTCCTGATTCGCCAACCCGCAGAGTGGGAGAACAGGCTGATACCGCTTTCTCTAAGGTTATTCATGAGGTGAAGATGGAGAGCCTCAACGATGTATTTGATATAGGGGAGCTTATCGATTTTGACAGAAAGATGCGGGAGACACTGGGTCAGGATGTAGCCTATGTTGTTGAAAAAAAGATCGACGGGCTGTCTGTCTCCCTTGAATATGAAAACGGACTCCTGGTTCGGGGATCAACCCGGGGTGACGGATTGGTTGGAGAGGATGTCACTCAGAATCTAAAGACCATCCGTTCCATACCCCTGAGGCTGAACCCTTTGCCCGGGGAGCCGGAAATACCTTTTCTTGAGGTTCGCGGGGAGGTATTCATGCCCCGTAAGTTCTTCCTCGAGGTGAACCGGCGTCAGGAGGAATTGGGGCAGAAGCTCTTTGCCAATCCCCGCAATGCCGCAGCGGGCTCATTAAGACAACTGGATCCTGCCATCACCGCCCAGAGGAAGCTGGATATATTCATTTTCAATGTGCAGAGGATTACTGGAAGAAGCTTTAAAGCCCACTCCGAATCCCTGGAGTTTTTAAAGAGTCTGGGTTTTAAGATAAGCCCCGAATATGCGGTGTGCCGCAATATCCATGAGGTTATCCAGGAGATTGAGGCCATAGACAAGGCCAGAGAAAGCTTTTCTTATGAAATCGACGGTGCTGTGGTTAAGATAGACAATCTTGAGCAGCGGTCTGCTTTGGGATCCACCAGCAAAGCGCCAAGATGGGCTGTTGCGTATAAATATCCTCCCGAGATGAAAAAGACAAAGCTCAGGGATATCATTATTCAAGTGGGAAGGACCGGTGCGCTAACCCCCAATGCCGTGCTGGAGCCGGTCAGGATTGCAGGATCCACCGTTTCCCGTGCGACTCTCCATAATGAGGATTTTATCAGGGAGAAGGATATTAGGGCAGGGGATACCGTTTGGATCAGAAAAGCCGGTGAGATCATACCCGAGGTGGTGGAGGTTGACCTAAAGCTCAGACCTGAAAACAGCAAGCCTTATACCATGCCTGAGAGTTGTCCGGTATGTGGTGCGCCTGCTATCAGGGAGGAGAACGAGGCTATCAGGCGCTGCACGGGAATTGAGTGCCCTGCACGCCTGTTCAGAAGTCTGGTTCATTACGCCTCCAGGGATGCCATGAATATTGAGGGACTTGGTCCGGCGCTGATTGAAATGCTCCTGGAAAAGGGCTTTATCAGGGGAATCCCTGATCTCTACAAGCTGAAAGAGAGGCGGAGTGATCTTACAGCGCTGGAACGCATGGGTGAAAAATCGGTGGAAAACCTGCTGGAATCCATAGAAAAGTCCAAATCCAATGACCTGAGTCGATTGATCTTTGGCTTGGGCATAAGGCACATAGGACTTCGTGCTGCTCAACTGGCCGCGCGCCATTTTGGAAGTATGGACAGGCTTATGGAGGCAACAGTTGATGAGATTCAGTCCATCAATGAGTATGGGTCGAAAATGGCGGAAAGCCTGTTTGAGTTTTTAAGGCAGGAGCAAACAACTCATACCCTGACATTGCTGAAAGAAGCTGGTGTGCAGATGGTTTCGACCGTCTCAAACAACCAGGACGGCATCTTTGTTGGGAAGACCTTTGTCCTTACAGGAACTCTGCCCGGATTTACCAGGGCTCAGGCCTCTGAAATCATCGAGAAACTGGGCGGAAAGGTATCGGGCAGCGTATCCGGTAAAACCGATTTTGTGTTGGCTGGAGACGAGGCAGGCAGTAAGCTGGAAAAGGCGAAAAAGCTGGGCGTCAGAATCATTGATGAGCAAGAATTCAGGCAGATGTGCGGCATGTAACGACTGGATGGCAAAACTTTTGTCGGTTTTTATTCGATAGATATTATAGAATATAACCAAAGACAATACGGGGGAGTCATTAATGCGGGGTAGGAGATTTATTATCTCGGTGGATTCGTGCAAACCAGGGATGCGAACCGCTGAAGCCATTGTCAATAAATATGGCGGAGTCATCCTGTTTGAAGACACCAGTCTTGATGAGCGTGCCATTGAACACTTAAAAAACATGGGTATTCAATATATTCCTGTATATGAGGAAAGCATGCTCACAGTATCGGGCGTGGATAAGGACTGGGCAATAACCGATGAATACAATTTTAATGTAAAATATGAACAGGATGTACATACCATAAAAAAGGCTCTCTCCGATATATCCTCCGGTAAGCGGCTGAACAAAGAAGCCACCGACGGAATTGTGCACTCAATGATCAGCAGGGCACAGGAAAACAGGAACATGATCGACACTGTCATGCAGATCAGAAGCATCGATGAATATACCTACTATCATTGCATGAACGTGTCCATGCTTTCAATGATGATAGCAAGATGGATGGATCTGGGTGACACCATGGTAAAGAAGTGCACAGAGGCCGGTCTCCTTCACGATGTGGGCAAAGCCATGGTTCCGGTAGAGATTATCAATAAACCCGGAAAGCTTACTGATAGTGAGTTTGAAGAGATGAAACGACATTCGGAATACGGCTATCTTATTGTCAGTGAGAACCGCAGTATTGACCACGATGTGGCACTTGCCGTGCTGACCCATCATGAAAAAGAGGATGGAAGCGGTTATCCATTAGGTCTTACCGGTGACAAAATCAATCAGATTGCCAAGATCGTGGCTGTATCTGACATCTTCGATGCCATGACAGCCAATAGAGTCTACAAGTACAAGGACACACCCTTTAAAGTTTTCGAGCTCATGCAGCATCAGAGTTTCGGCGTACTGGACCCAACGGTACTCAATGTGTTTCTCAACAATATGACCCACTATTATGTCGGATCCAAAGTAAGGCTGAGCACCGGTGAAACCGCTGAAGTGGTTTTTATGAACAGGTTGGATTTTTCAAGACCGGTGGTTAAGGTGGAAGAAAGTTTTATTGATCTGGCCGTCTCAAAAACGGTTACTATTGTGGAATTCCTGTAGTTCATTCTTAAGGAGCAGGCAGATAATATGGTTAAGACCCACAGAATACTGATGTTTTTGGTATTCCTCCTGTTGGGGATGCTGATAACCCTCCAGTTCAGGGGGGTTATCAATACCTCTGAAGGGAATATATCGGTAAAGGAGATGGCATCAAGACTTGAAGCTGAGGAGGCTGAAGGAAGAAAGCTTCTGGAAGAGCTGAACAATCTTGAGGCTGAATGGAGCCAGTTGCTGAACAATATTGGCAGCCGGCAGCAAGACCCTGCAATAATGGAGCTTATCAGGCAACGGGATTATGAATATTTCAGAGCCGGGCTGACCAATGTCAGGGGAGACGGTATCATAATCACCATGCAGGATGCCCAGACTGCGGGGGACATGAATATTGAGGACTATATCATTCATGATGCCGACATCACCGGCATACTGAACGAATTACGCAGCAATGGTGCGGAGGCTATATCCATAAACGGCGAACGGATTCTGGGAACTTCTAAACTGGTTTGCGCCGGGCCTACCATTTTTCTTAACAAGAGCCGGTATCCGCCTCCATACGTCATCAAGGCCATTGGTGATCCGGATACTCTATATAATGCCATTGATCAGCTTCCCAATGTTGCGATTATGAGGATCTATGGCATCAGGGTTGACATAAGGAAGGAGTACGACATGGTTATAGATAAGTACCGTCTTTACGAATCCATTGACGAATGGTTAAGCAGTCTGGAGGTGGTATCAGAGTGAAGCTGTTTAAAACCATGGCATTAACCCTTGTTTGCCTGCTGCTTGGTGTTGCGATAGCCTGGCAGTATAACAGTGTCAATGAAAACCTGGTGCTGGCACAGTATGAGAAGAAGAACCTCAGCCAACTGGTGGAAGAGCTCCTGGTGGAAAGAACGAATAATGAAAGTCTCAGAGCGAGAATAGAAGAACTCCAACAGGAAGTATCCGCCTTAAAAAATGATGAAAACATGGACATGAAATATGTGGAGGATCTTAAGAAGTCGGTTCTAATGGCTCGGGTCATGGCCGGACTCGAAACCGTGAAGGGCACCGGCCTGGTTATAACAGTGGAGAGCGGCGGGCAGATAAAGGTCAAGGCAAGCCATATACAGGAACTGCTTAATGAGCTTAAAGCCTCCGATGTCCAGGCCATCAGCGTTAATGATGAGAGGATAGTAGCAACCAGTGAAGTACGGGAGGCTGGTGATTATATCATGGTCAATGGCCGCCAGTTGGTTCCGCCATATACAATAAAGGCTATCGGCGATCCGGACAAAATGGAAAAATCATTAAGACTGATGGGTGGTGTATTAGCAAAGTATCAGGTTTACGAGTTCAACGTGGGTCTGGAAAAGAATGAAAACGTAGTAATCCCAGGAGTGAGGGACGACGGAACCGTGATAAGGACTGACAAGCTGACACCGGTTATACCATAAGGTTCTTCTGCAGTATTTCATTATAAGGTGGCAAGCCTCTATCAAGTGTAAGCATTTTAGCTTGTCCACGGTTAATATAATAATAACGAAAGTATGGAGTCATTTAGGATAAATGGCTCCTTTTTTCCGGTCAGATTTGCGCTGTGCAAAACTCAGAATTTCCTTGAAATTGCGCTGCGCAAATCTAGAGTCCCATGACAGTGAGGGGTGTAGCGATGAGGGACATCAGCCGTCTGTTTTCTATAGTGGTTATTGTTGTTATGCTGCTTCTTACGGTGCGCATGATGATCATGGCTGACAGAACCAAGCCCGACATTGATTTTGGGGAGGAGATCGCCAGTCTTTTGCCTGAGAACTCCACAGACAGTGGTATGGATATTGCCGCAGCAAAAAGCAGCGGCTTTAGCAGGCTGCTCCGATGGGGGGTTGTGCGGGGCGGCCCCAATGGCGGGCAGCCAAAGCCGGATCCGGGGACTCCCGAGCTTCTGAGCCGATATAACAGCCTTTATGTGGGAGATACCAGTAAAAAAACCATATACCTGACCTTCGATGAGGGATATGAAAATGGCCATACTGAGAAGATACTGGATGTTTTATATGAAAATGAGGTCAACGCTATTTTTTTTATTACTGGTCCTTATCTGGAGAAGGAAGATGAGCTGATAAGGAGAATGGTGGATGAGGGTCATGCAGTTGGCAACCATACCATCAGCCATAAGAGCCTGCCCACATTAAGTGATGAAGAAATAGAAAAAGAGACCACCGGCCTGGACAGAAGGTTTTATGAGAAGTATGGAACTAATATGATCTTTTTAAGGCCACCCCGAGGGGAGTACAGCGAAAGAACCCTTAGAATAACGTCGGATCTGGGATATGTAAATGTATTCTGGAGCTTTGCCTATGATGATTGGAACACCGGCAAGCAGAGAGGCTGGGAGTATGCCTTTAATAAAGTCACGAATAATCTTCATAATGGGGCAATCCTACTGTTGCATGCAGTGTCATCCGATAATGCGGAGGCACTGGATGCCATTATCAAGGAAGCCCGCAGGCGGGGCTATGAGTTTGGCGATGTTTTTGATCTGGAAGATGTGGCACGGAGGGAAAACTGATGAAACGGGTCAAGAAAGAGCCGGATAAAAGGGGAAAATCAGATCGGAGCATTCTGAGTATTGGAGAGAAGCTGGCTAAACTATTCGAGCTTCCCCCTGATCTGTTTGGAAACAGGCCGAAGGTGACTGCTGTGGGCAGGGGTGAGGTGCTGATCGAAAATTTTAAAGGGATCATGGACTTTGAGGAGGGCATGGTTCGTATAAACACCAATAACGGTGTCATCAAGATAACAGGAAGTGGGATAACCATAAGGGAGATTACAAGCGAAGCCATCATTATAGGCGGAAAGATATCCAATATTGATTATGACGCATGAGTTTCATGGCCGGTAAGAAGTAGGTGTGGTGACGCTTATGTTTCTGGTTCATCTGTGGAATTATATCAGGGGTTATGTTATTATTATTGCAAAAGGCGATGGCATCGAACGGTTTATTAATATCTGCACCAGAAGACAAATTCTGTTGTGGGATATAGCCAGAAAAGACAGCGATTCGGTGGTCATGAAGGCCAGTCTGAGAGGATTTATGCTGATGCGCCCCGCTGCCCGGAAATCGGGATGTCGGGTCCGTATTATAAAAAAATGCGGGTTACCCTTTTTCCTGCATCGGTTCAGAAGAAGACGGGGCTTTAAAGTCGGATTGCTTTTTTTCGCTGTTTTGATTGTCCTCTTTACCTCCATGATTTGGGAAATAGAAATCAGGGGCTGCAGTAGAAATGTGGCACAGCAAATCATGAAGGTTCTGGATGATCGGGACATCGGAAAAGGGAGTTTTAAAATAGGGCTTGATCCCAACAGGATAGCTGCCGATATCCTGCTGAATGTGGATGATGTAGCCTGGGCAGGGGTACAGATCCAGGGGGTCAAAATGACCATCTCGGTTCAGAATATAATACCCAGGCCTGAGGTTGTGGATGAAGACCAGTATTGCAGTTTGGTAGCTGAGAGGGATGGGCTTATAACAAAGATTGAGGTGCTGGCAGGAACTTTGAAAGTCAAGGAAGGCGATACGGTTACAAAGGGACAATTGCTGGTTTCCGGAAGACTGGAATCCCAGTACCCGGAGTTTGGCACCAAAAATGTGCATGCTTTAGGTAAGATTACAGCCAGAACCTGGTACGATATTAGGGTTCCCCTGTCATATGAGCATACCAAACGTATAAGAACTGGAAGAACGCATGAGAATACCTATATCAGGATTTTGAACATGAAGATCGGGCTCTTTGGAAACCGCAATGCCTTTGACTTGTATGACAGCGTATCCTATGACAGAACGGTAAGCGGTCCTTTTAATTCGGAGTTTCCCATAGGCCTGACTGTGGAAAAACAATATGAGGTAACCGAAAAGAAAGTAAAACTGACCGCCGAGGAGGCTGAGGCTCTCGCCCTGGAAAATGCCAGGCTGGCTTTGAGCAAGGAACTTTCGCCGGACTGCAGGGTGTTGGATGAAAGAGTGAACATACTCAAAAGTGAAACGGGTGATACCTGTTTGGAACTCATCCTTGAATGCGAGGAGGATATCGCCGGCAAGGAACCATTGGGAGGAGATTGATTGGAAGCAGTTGTCGAGAAGGTTATCATTCTGAACGACCCCAGAGAAGCAGCTGATGTGTTTGGGGAATATGACCGGAATGTCAGGCTTATTGAGGACAGGCTTGGTGTTAAAATAACCAATCGTAATAATGAAATCAGAATATCCGGCTTTGAGAGCAAAGCTGGTACGGCTTATGATATACTGAATAAACTGATTGCCATTTCTGAGGGAGGGGATCCTGTTTCGGAACAGAATGTGCGTTATCTGCTTGATCTGAGTAATGAGGAACTGAACAACGGTGAGCTGCCGTTGGATCTTGTTTGTGTCACATACCGGGGAAAACCGGTGAAATCAAAGACCTTTGGACAGAAAAGGTATATCGAGGCCTTGCGCAAACACCCCATTGTGTTTGGAATAGGCCCGGCGGGAACAGGCAAGACTTTCCTGGCGGTTGCCCAGGCTGTCAAATCTTTCCGCGAGAAAATGGTGAGCAGGATAATTCTGACCCGTCCTGCTGTGGAAGCCGGTGAGAGGCTTGGCTTTCTTCCCGGAGATCTACAAAACAAGGTCGATCCTTATTTGAGGCCTCTCTATGATGCCCTTTATCATATCATGGGGCCTGAGACTTTTCATAGCAACCTTGAAAAGGGGCTCATAGAAATTGCACCCCTCGCCTATATGAGGGGAAGAACGCTGGATGATTCGTTCATCATTCTTGACGAGGCTCAGAACACCACTCCGGAGCAGATGAAGATGTTCTTAACCAGAATTGGCGCCGGATCAAGGGCAGTGATAACCGGAGATGTCACCCAAGTGGATCTTCCGGGCGACAAAAAGTCAGGTTTGATTGAAGCGCAGCGCATACTTGCAGATGTGGAGGGTCTTTCTTTTGTCAGGTTTTCCGAAAAAGACGTAGTGCGCCATGAATTGGTTCAGAGGATTATTCGGGCTTACGAGCGTTATGAAAAGACGCGTGAGAATAGACGGGATAGATAAAACGGCCTGGGGGTGTAAGGGTGGTTAAGAAGAACAAGAAGTCAGGCAAAAAACTGTTTGGTTTTTTGAAAAGCGTGTCATTTCAAAGGCTGATAGCGCTGTTTATCACTTTTTTGGCATTATCAACCATGGTAGCTTACGAAGCTGCTCCAAAGAAGTACAAGCTTGCTATAGGCAGTGTCAGCCAGTATGACATCAATGCACCCAGAGATATTGAGAATACCCTGAAAACCCGCGAAAATGCCGAACTTAAGGCAGCGGGACTCAAACCTGTAATAGTGCCGATAGAGGGGGCAAACGACAGCATTACAAGCGGTGCCTACGCCTATTTCGACGGGATTTCCAACCTCCTGAATCAAGTGAGGAACAGTGAGCAGAAAGAAGATCTGGCCACGTTAATTCAGGAGTATGACAGGGGAAATAACTATAGTGTCCTGATCCAGATACCCGAGGACAAGCTGTTGACTCTATTGACCGACGAAAGTGAGATTTTGCGGCTCAAGACGGTAGTCATAAATAGCGTCCTTCCTGGAATAAAAAGAAAGCAGCTTATGGAGGAAAACCTTGGGTCTGAAAAAGAGGCCGCGCTGGCACAGGTGAGAACGGTTTTCGACGATGAAAGTATTCAACTCATCGCCAAGGATCTGTTGGACAAGGTTATTGTCCCAAACAGCCGGATCGACGAAAAAGCAACGGAGGAAGAGAGGAATGCCCTCTTTGAGACTGCTGTTAAGGAGAGTCCGGTTATCATCTATAAGGATGAGCGTATCATAAGTAAGGACGAAATTGTAACCGAGGACAAGTTCCAGGTTCTCAAGGAACTCAACTACATAGACAGTGAGGGAAAACCCGATTACCTGCTATATATAGCTGTATTCATGCTCATTTTCGCCATGTATTTTCTCACCATGCTCTACCTTAAGAACTTTCACAAAAAGCTGTATTATGATAAGAATGCGGTTATGTTGGTGGGGGTTTCGATAATTATAGCGTGCCTGTTTGCACTGTTGTTCAGGGAGTTCATACCCGATTACGCACCCCTTATAATTCCCACTTTGGTAGCCCCTGTGATCACCTCCATCTTCCTTGGTATACAGCCGGCCATTGCCGTAAACATGTTATTGACCTTCAGCTTTGCGCTGATGCTGGGTGGTAATACCCAGTTCATATTCATGTCGTTAATTGGGGGCACAATTGCACCCTACCTGACCGTTAATGCTACCCAGAGGCGTAAAATCTCCCTGGCAGGTGTGATGCTGGGCGGAATCAATTTGCTGGTGGTGGTTCTCACAGGTATGCTTGAGAAAAAGGGTGTGGAGAGCCTTCTCAATGAAGGCGGGCTGGCCTTTGTAAACGGTATCTTCTCCATCATCCTTGCCATAGGCATTCTGCCCTTCCTTGAAAGCACCTTCAATGTAATAACTCCCATGAAGCTGCTGGAGTTGGCCGATCCCAACCACCCGCTGCTGAAAAGACTTCTGATGGAAGCACCAGGAACCTATCACCACAGCCTGATGGTTGGCAATCTGGCAGAAGTGGCCACCAGGGAGATAGGAGGAAACTCCTTGCTGTCACGTGTAGGAGCCTATTTTCATGATATTGGGAAACTCAAGCGTCCTCATTACTTCAAGGAAAACCAGATGGCCGAGAATCCCCATGACAATCTGACTGCAAGCACAAGTTCCAGGCTGATCATATCCCATACAAGGGATGGCGAGGAACTGGCCTTGAAATACAAACTGCCCAGGGTTATACGGGATATGATCGTTCAGCATCATGGTAACACAGTGATGGTTTATTTCTATCATAAGGCTACCCAGAACGGAAATGGCGAGGAACTGAATGAGGCAGATTTCAGGTATCAGGGGCCTCTGCCCGATACCAGGGAGGCCGCCGTGGTAATGCTGGCCGATTCGGTTGAAGCGGCTGTTAGGGCTATGCCGGACAAGACCCATGCTAAGATTGAAGGCCTGGTCAGGAAAATCATTAAGGATAAGCTGGATGACGGTCAATTGGATCGCTGTGACCTGACTCTTAAGGATCTGACCATTATAGCAGAAAGCTTTCTTAAGGTCTTGAGCGGCATATTCCACGAAAGACCGGTATACCCTGAATTCGAGAAGAAAAATGACTTTAAGGAACTGGATAACCGCATCTACAATCTCCCGAATGGTCAAGCAAAGGAGGGTGTTCCAAACCAAAATGGCAGTAACAGTTTACAACCAGCAGAGAATACGAAGTCTTCCCCGGGAAACCATAAGCCTTCTTAAGAGGGCGGTTCTGCTCTGTGCCAGGCAAAACGGTTTTGAAATTCCCTTTGATGTTTGTATCACACTGGTGGACAATGACCGGATGGCACAGATGAATATGGAATACAGGAATATACAGGCGCCCACCGATGTGCTCTCCTTTCCTCTGCTTGATTTCATTGATGGTGTACCCGACATACAGCCCGGTGATATGGATCCCCATACCAACAGGATTGCCCTGGGCGATATAGTCATATCGGTTGAGAAGGCACAGGAGCAGGCAAGCAGCTATGGGCACTCCTTTGAAAGGGAGATCGCATTTTTGTCAGTCCATGGCATGCTACATCTGCTTGGGTATGATCATGAACAGCCCGATGAGGAGAAGGATATGTTCCAAAGGCAGGAGGAAGTACTTAAGGAGCTTCAGCTGACACGGCAGTCCGTCTTTGGTGAGAGCGGCGATATTAATGAAGAATAAAAAACTGTCGGATAGCTTTAAAAATGCCTTTATCGGGCTGAAGGAGGCCATCGCCCGCGAGCGAAATATGCGGGTTCACCTGGTGGCGACCCTTCTTTGCATCATACTGGGTATTGTTTTTTGTCTCGATGTGCTCAGATGGTCAATACTCTTTATTGCCATCGGTCTTGTGATGGTTGCCGAGCTGTTTAACACAGCCGTTGAAGATCTTGTAGACATGATTACTAGCGAGTATTCCCAAAAGGCAAGAGCCGTGAAGGATATTGCTGCAGGAGCGGTATTGGTTGCCGCAGTTGTGGCAGTTATCCTGGGCATTTTGGTTTTTATTCGCCCAGTGCTGAGCCTTTTTGGGCTTATTATGAAATGAGGTGCTTATAGTACTTTGAATTCGATATTGGATAGACTTTCAGATTTACTGATAATGGTGCCAATTCTTCTAATTGCGCTCCCTTTTCATGAATATGCTCATGGTTATGTGGCATATAAGCTGGGGGATCCCACGGCAAAGGATGCGGGACGCCTTACACTGAACCCCATCAAGCATCTGGATCCATTAGGCACTCTGATGATGCTTGTGGCAAGGGTGGGGTGGGCAAAGCCCGTCCCTGTCAATTCGGGGCATTTTAAGAACAGAAGGAAGGGCATTATCCTTGTTTCCCTGGCCGGACCACTGTCAAATCTTTTGCTGGCCTTTATCTTCACGCTGATATGGGGTTTTGTGATCAAGCTGGTAATCATTCAAGTGATTCCGGTCAGGAGCGAAACCATGGTGAACGTCATTAACTGGCTCCAGGTGTTTTTTCAGGTAGCGGTTCTGGTTAATATCAGCCTTGCTGTTTTCAATATGATTCCTGTTCCGCCACTGGACGGTTCCCGGCTCATCTCCTCATTCATTCCCGAGGAGAGCTATTTCCGGTTTGCCCGTTATGAGCAGTTTATAGGGCTGGGCTTCATTGCGCTGGTCATCTTTGCACCCAACGCCCTTAGCACGGTTATCCGATTCGTGGCCGATCCCATCTACAACAGTATGATCACTGTAACCTCTTTTGTTTTTGGAATTTAGCAGAACGGGGAACTGTCAGCTTACCCTTGTTTTACGAGATCCCATTATGTAGGCTGCCTGTTTAACTATGTGTTATTTCTGGCATGGCAAGTGTATCTAGGGATCCCGTAAAGCCCGGTCGCTGTGCTGCACGTCTGCGAAACATCAGCTGCTCGAATAAGGGTCGGCTGAACTCGCTTCGCTCAAACAGCAGCCGCCCTTTTCTTATTCTCGCAGGATGTTTCGGCGTCTTATCGCAATGCGCCCTTGTTTTACGGGATCCCCTTATTGTCATTGCGAGCGTAGCGTGGCAATCTAAGACCTCAAAGCCCTTCTAGCACTCTCACTTCCCACCTCCAGAAGGCGAGATTGCTTCGTCGGCTTTGCTCCTCGCAATGACATACTCACCTCCAGCCTTCCACTTCTCATTTAATGAGTCTGTTGGCTTTTCAGGGATTTTTATATATAATATTATGAAGCCTTCTTGCTTCAATGAAATAGTACATGACGGGGAAGGATATCATATAAGAATCTTACTTTGAAAGGGCTGGTACAATCCATGCAGAAAAAAGGGATAATACTTAGCGGCATGAGGCCGACGGGTGCCATGCATCTGGGGAACTATTTCGGTGCTCTTGAAAACTGGATAAGACTTCAGGATGAATACGACTGCTACTTTTTTGTAGCTGATTGGCATGCGTTGACCACCGGCTACGAAGATACATCCGAATATAAAAACAATATCAGCAATCTATTGGTTGACTGGCTGAGCGCAGGACTGGATCCTCAAAAGAGCGTGCTGTTCGTTCAGTCATCCATAAAGGAGCATGCAGAGCTCCATTTGCTGCTTTCAATGAATCTGCCGCTGTCCTGGCTTTATCGCTGTCCTACCTATAAAGACCAGCTCAAGCAACTGAAGGAGAAGAATATCACCACCTATGGTTTCCTGGGCTATCCCTGTCTCATGGCCTCGGATATACTGGTGTACAAAGCTGATTTTGTACCTGTGGGTGAGGATCAGCTGCCCCATTTGGAGGTTACAAGAGAGATAGCCAGAAGGTTCAATTTCCTGTATAAAAGTGATGTGTTCCCAGAACCTCAGCCCCTTTTGACGGAGGCAAAGGTGCTGCCGGGTCTGGACGGACGAAAGATGAGCAAGAGCTACAACAATACCATAGCCTTGTCGGACAGCCCCGATGTGGTGCAGAAAAAGGTTATGTCCATGATTACCGACCCTGCCAGGATTCACAAAACCGATCCGGGAAATCCGGAGGTCTGTGCGGTATATGCCTATCACAAGCTCTTTTCTGAGGATGAGGTACCTGAGATTGAGTCCATGTGCAGGAAGGGCGAAATTGGTTGTGTGGCATGCAAGAAGAAACTTGCACAGAATGTAGCCAAGTTCATGACCCCCATCTGGGAAAGAAGGCAGGAGTGGCTTAAGAGGCCTGATGATATCAGGGATATCATAAATGAGGGCAACAGCAAAGCCCGTGAAGCTGCATCCAGAACCTTATCCGATGTTCGGAAGGCCATGAATATCGACTGGATATAAGTCCGTCTGTCGGGAAGGGGACTTGGAAGATTGAAGAGCGCGCTTACCGATGCTTGCACACTCAGATTGAATAATTTTGAAGGACCCTTTGATCTGTTGTTCTTCCTTATAGAGAAGAACAAAATAGATATATATGATATACCCATTTTTGAGATAACAGAGCAGTATATGGATTACCTTGCGGCCATGCAGGAACTGGATCTGGAAATAGCCAGTGAGTTCCTGGTTATGGCCGCCACTCTGCTGCACATCAAGTCCTGTATGCTGCTTCCCAAGCATGACGATACGGTTGCGGAGGAACTTGATCCCAGGGAGGAACTGATCCTCAAGCTGGTGGCCTATAAGAAATACAAGGAGTTTTCACAGATACTTAAAGACAGGGAGGCTGCCTGGGGAAGGGTGCATTACAAGCTTCCCGAAGTCATTCCCGCCGTCCAGTATGATGACGAACTGGAGGTTTCACCGGTTATCCTCCGGCAATGCATGGTGGAAGCCCTTAATCGCTCCAGACAGAGGATGAATGATGTCAGCAAGAAGATGCAGCGTATTCTTGACCATGAAAGGGTTTCGCTAAAATCTAAAGTTCGGGAGATTCTTGGTATTCTGGCAAAAGGGATTCGGTTTTGCTTTTCCAAAGTCTTCTCGCCCTTAACCAGGAGTAGGATTGAAATTGCTACAGGTTTTCTCGCTCTTCTTGAGGTTGTGAAAATGGGACAGGCCAGTGTGGAGCAGTATGTGGCCTTTGGGGACATCTATGTCACGCCTGAGAAAACCGGGAAGAAGCGGGACAATCGTAAAATAGAAAAGAAAAGGGAAAGTGATTTGGTTTGAGCACCTTGATGGATAACGAAACAATTATTGAAGCTGTTCTATTTGCATCAGGGGATCCGGTTGCCCTGGAAAAGCTGGCAGAGATTATTGAACAGGATAAGAAAACCACCAGAGGGATTCTGGCCAATATGCAGTATAAGTTTGAGCATTCGGCGAGGGGCATCATGCTCCGGGAACTTGACGGATCCTGGCAGTTTTGCACCAAGCCTGAGTTGGATCCTTATATTTCGAAACTGGCAGCAGTCAGAAGAAAGCAGGGACTGACACCTGCAGCTTACGAAACGCTTTCCATTATCGCCTACAATCAACCAGTTACCAGAGCATACATAGAACAGATTCGCGGTGTGAATTCCGACAGCGTGCTCATGACTTTAATGGAGCGTAACCTTATAAGGGAGGCTGGCAGGGATGATGCCCCCGGAAGACCCAAGCTCTATGAGACAACGGAGGAGTTTTTAAGGGTGTTTGGTTTCTCATCCCTAAAGGATCTGCCTCCCCTGGAGATGAATGAGATCCCTGAAGTGATAGAAAATATGCCCGTAGATTGATTTGATCTTATAAGGAATAATATGGAATGAGCCGGAGAAGCTATATCTGGGTGATGATATGCTTCTTGCGGCTTTTATTATATTGATCATCATAGCTGTTGGACTGCTGCCCCTTACTTTTACTGCCACAGCTAAGTTTGACAATAGCGGCTTCAGCCTGAACCTCCGCGTCAGGCTTGCCCACGCCATAACATTATATGGCTGGGACTCTGATGAGGAGGGATTAAGTTTCCTATTCAAGAAAAGGGTTAAGAAAGAGGATAAAAAGAACAGACGGATTAAGAAGATTATCCGGAGAGTTTTCAGTCCCGACTCACTGCTTAATATAAAAGGAATGACCATCACCAAATTTGAGGTACTGGGCGTGATTGCCACCTCAGATGCCGCAAAAACTGCCATTCTTTATGGTTCTGTCTGCGCCGTTATATCAGCCATCACCCCTCATCTCAGGCAAAGCAGGGCAACGGTTGATTTCCACCCCGACTTTCAGAGGAAAAAACCTGATTTTCTCATCAGCTGCATAATCAGGATCAGAATTATCCATATTATATATCTGATAGCAAGTCTTCTTGTGGACAAGTATCTGAAAGGAAGGTGGCACAGCTTATGGAACCGCATCCTATTGAAGAGCTGATGAAGACGGCCATGGAAAGCATAAAGGAAATGGTCGATGTCAATACTATTGTGGGAGATGCAGTGCAGACTGTGGACGGCACAGTCATCATTCCTGTTTCAAGGGTATCCTTTGGATTCGCAGCCGGCGGAGGCGAATACTCCAAGGGGGATAATAAAAACCAGGACACCAAGTTTCCTTTTGCCGGCGGAAGTGGCGCAGGAGTGTCAATCAACCCGGTCGCCTTTCTGATTGTAGGGCGCAACAATACCATTAAATTGATACCTGCTTCTTTTAACAATCCCATTGACAGGGTTTTGGATGCAATACCCAATGTCATTGAACAGATCAAAAAATCTGTGTCAGGAAAAGATCAGGGGAAATCATGTAAAAAGAAGGATAATGGGAAGGAGGCTGATACAAAGGAGGAAGAAAAGGACGAGAAGCAGGAGTCCTGATTCCGGTATTGGAATACAATTAAGGGGGCTTTCGCCCCCCGATCTCTATAAATCACTTATTATTTGCTCATTGTTCCGGAAGCACCCTGCTGAGCCTGATTGGTTTCTACAGGATACTGATTCCCGGTGTAGGACTGGAATACTTTCTTAACAATATTTCCGCCGATTCTTCCGGCATCGTGGCTGGTGATGTCGCCGTTATAACCCTGCTTGAGGTTAATGCCCAACTGTCCGGCAATCTCATACTTCATATTATCAAAAGAAGTTCTGCTACGGCTATTACGTGCCATTGTTTTTCACCTCCTCAGTTCTTATTATTTCTTATCACCCATGCTTTATAAGTAGAAAGATATGGTGAACTGTAAGTCCAAAATATTCGACTCGTTTTTCATAAAATATGCTTGAATTAACAAAATGTTAGGCATATTAACAGAAGATTTGTTGTTTTATTCGATATATTGTGATATATTGTTCAATGAGTACTTGTATTCAGTTATTATGATGTCTGAAAAGCGGGTAAATAATGAACATATGATAAAACGATGATTATTCAATCTCGTAAAGGGGATGATTCCTGTGCTGCAAAACATATTGTTTCCCAAGAGCAATCTTCAAAAAGCTCTGGATGCTTCCTGGCTAAGAAACGAGGTCATTTCCAACAATATCGCCAACGTTGATACACCGGGATACAAGCGGAAAACAGTCAAGTTTGAGGAATTTCTCAGCAGCGAAATGAAAACAGGAAAAATCAGCAAGGGGCAGACGCGACTCAAGTCATCGGATATCATGGTTTCTCATGACTACAGCACCCTAAGCTACCGCTCCGACGGCAATAATGTGGATATCGAAAATGAGATGGCCGAGCTGGCCACCAATTCATTGCGTTATAACACCCTAATTCAAAAGATGAACGGCGATTTCCAGAACCTTCGTAAGGTTATTAGGGGAGGTGCTTGATGATGTCTTTTTTAAATGCGTTCAGTATCAGCTCTTCAGCGCTGACAGCCCAAAGGCTCCGCATGGATATCATTTCACAGAATATTGCCAATGTTAACACCACAAGAACCGAGGATGGAACGCCGTACCGCAGGAAGACACTGGTGTTTCAGGAACGCGAAGGTACTCCATTTGCCCAGTACCTTTCCAGGGCGAGTAAGGAGCGTTATTTAAGCGGTGGTGGCGTAAGGGTATCAGCCATCGTGGAGGATCCTTCCCCGTTTAGGGAGGTCTATGATCCCGGCCATCCCGACGCAGACGAGAACGGTATTGTGCAGATGCCCAATGTGGACGTCATTACCGAAATGGTCAACATGATCTCGGCGACCAGGGCATATGAGGCAAACGTGACGGCAATGAACGCATCAAAATCCATGGCGTCTAAAGCCCTTGAAATCGGAAGATAAAGCCAAAGTAAGGCATAAAACTGCCGAAAGGGGATGAGAGTATGGCTCTGGAAGCTATCAGTTCAATAAGCGGGTCTGTACCTGGCATAAAACCAGTTAAGGCTTCGGACTCCGAACAGAGAGATGTGAGTTTTAAAGATATGCTTATGGATGCCATTGAGAATGTCAGCCAGTTACAGTATGAATCCGATGTCATTACTGAAGATTTCATAGCCGGCCGGACAGACAGCATCCACAGTGTTATGATTGCCGGAACCAAGGCAAGTCTGGCTCTGGATTTTATGATCGAGGTTCGAAACAAGATCATGGATGCTTATCAGGAAATTATGAGAATGCAGGTGTAGGATAAAGCATTTCTGCATACGCAGAAAAATGTACAAATGAAGGACCCTTTGCCGGAAGGAAGATGATGAGATGCCAGAGGGAATCAAAAAACTATTGGAAAAGGTCAAGACTTTTTGGAGTGAACTTGAGAAAAGCCAAAAAGTCAGGATTTACGTAATGATCTCGGTTGTTCTGCTTGCTGTTATTGCGACTCTGATGATGACGCTGCGGGTGGAATATGTTCCCCTGTTTGATTCATCTACAACCGTAAATCTCAAGCCTGTGGTTGATTATTTTGATGAAAACAATATCAAATACAAAAAGGGCACCAACCAGGTCTTTGTTGACAGCAGGAAGAAGAAGGATATTGAATTCGATTTGTCTACCCAGGGCATTGTATCCCCTGAGGTATCCTTTGCGGACACCTGGTCGAAGCTTTCCCTGACGGCCACAGAGGCCGATAAGCAAAACCTCTGGAAAAACTACCTGACCAATGATTTGGTATACAAGCTCAAAAAATTTGAAAATGTTGAAAACGCCACCGTTCAGTATACCAAGCCTGAAAAAACCTATTGGGCGAGGGATAACGCGGAAGAACAGGGCAGTGCCTATGTAATGCTGAAGACCACAAGCGCCCTCACACCGGATCAGGTGGATGCGGCTGCCAGGGTCGTGGCGGCTTCAATAGGCGTTCCATCCGACAGGGTAACCATAGTTGACCATAATCTGAATCCGTTGACCCGTCAGGGCAGCAGTGATTTGGTTAGGGCATCAACACAGGACGAGATGAGGCGGCAGCGTCAGATAGAACTGGAAAGCAAGGTCTATGACACCTTCAAGATCGGCCTGGTTCAAAACGCGAACTTTGATACAATGAGTGTTTCTGCTAACCCGACCCTTGATTTTGATACGCATAAAAGCGTATCAAAGGAGTATTCGGCCCCTGATCCGGATGGTCAGGGTTACAGAAACAGCTATGAGTACCTGGAAGAAAACCTGACCAACGGTGATGCGGGAAGCATTCCGGGAACTGATACCAATCCCCAGACTGCGCCGTCCTATCAGATCGGAGACGATGAGCGGTCTGATTACAACAGAACTCAGTCTTATGAAGAAAGGCTCTTCAATGAAACCAATTCGGAATCTGAGAAAGCATTGGGCAAGCTAGTAAGTAACCAGTCAACCATGTCCATTGTTCTGTGGTATGGAAAAGTGGTGGAAACTGCAGATGGCCTGACCCCTGAATATCTGGAAGAGGTGCGGAATCTGGCCTCCGATGCGACCGGTATTCCCTCCCGAAACATCACCGTAAGCATACAGAAGCTGGTTCCCGAACCAATGCCGGTTGTTACGCTCGCTGATACTCTCAGAGAGCTGTTTGACAGGTATGGCTTATATATGCTGATGCTGATTCTCCTGGTTATTATGGTGGTTACAGCCCTGCCAAGAAAGAAAACAGAAGTTGGCCTGGAGCTCGCCACTGCCGAGGCTGCTGCCGGGGGTGTGGATCAGGTAGAGATGGTAGAATCCATTCTGGATATAAATATTGAAGAACAATCCGAGCTTAGGAAGCAGATTGACAGGTTTGTGCAGCAGAATCCTGATGCGGTAGCTCAGCTTTTAAGAAACTGGATCGCTGAGGATTGGGATTAACTCCGGAGGTATGAACGAATATGGCCGTGAAAAGCGAACAACTGAGAAATCTGAATGGCAGGGAAAAGGCTGCCATGTTGCTGATCACGCTGGGGCCTGAGCGTTCCGCGCAAATTTTTAAACATCTCAAAGAAGAAGAGATAGAACAGCTTACTCTGGAAATAGCCAATATCAGAGCAGTTTCACCTGCAGAGCGTGAAGGGGTTTTGAGTGAATTCTATCAGCTGTGCCTTGCTCAGCAATATATAACAGAGGGCGGTATCGGCTATGCCAAGGATATTCTGGAGAAAGCCCTTGGCATCGAAAAGACCATGGAGATTATCAATAAACTTACCGTTTCCCTCCAGGTACGCCCCTTCGATTTTGTAAGGAAAGCAGACCCGTCCCAGGTTCTCAATTTTATTCAGAGTGAGCACCCCCAGACCATAGCACTTATTCTGGCATATATGAAGCCAGCGCAGGCTGCTGCGGTGCTTTCGGCACTGCCTCAGGACAAGCAGGCCGATGTGGCCAAAAGGATCGCAACCATGGACAGAACATCCCCTGAAATCATCAAGGAAGTGGAACGGGTTCTTGAAAAGAAACTCTCCAATCTTGTAACTGAGGATTTCACTGCAGTGGGCGGTATCCAGGCCATTGTGGATGTGCTCAACTCAGTTGACCGGGGAACAGAGAAATACATCATGGATACCCTCGAGATTGAGGATGCTGACCTGGCTGAGGATATACGCAAGAGAATGTTTGTATTTGAGGATATTCTACAGCTTGATAACAGGGCTATTCAGCGTTTCCTTCGAGAAGTGGACAACAGCCTGCTTGCCCTTGCGCTTAAAGGTACCACCGAAGAGGTTCAGAATGTCATATACAATAATATGTCCAAGCGTTTGGCGGAAATGATCAGGGAGGATATCGAGTATATGGGACCAGTCCGGCTGAAGGATGTGGAGGAAGCCCAGCAGAAGATTGTAAATGTGATCAGAAAACTGGAGGATGCAGGAGAGATCATCATATCGCGTGGCGGAGGAGACGAAATAGTTGTATAGCAATTCATACGGATACGGTGTGTATAAAAGAAACCAGGTCAATATGGGGAAGCCATACCAGATCAAAAGCAACAGCCCCAAGATTGTTGCTGTTGAGGAACCCGTGCTGAAAAAAACTGAGGATCCTGAGAAAAAGGCTGACGAGATTCTGACCAGGGCGAAAGAAGAGGCTAAACTCATCATTCAGGAAGCTGAACTGGAGGCTCAGCGTCTGTTGGAGGAGGCACAGGCTCAGATAGCGGAGCATATTGGGGAAGTCGAGCAAAATGCCAAGGAAGAGGGCTACAGAAAAGGAGAGGACCTGGCACAGCAGCATTATCAGGAACTTCTGGCGGAAGCTGAGGAGTTCAGAAAACGGTCAATTACAGAATATGAGGACACCATTCGATCATTGGAGCATGATATCGTGGAGTTGTCGCTTAATATAGCCAGAAAAGTCCTGGGCGCCGAGCTGGAGACCAGCAGGGAAGCCATCCTTAAGATCGCCGGCGAGGCCATTGATGCCTGCCTGAACAAAGATCAGATTATACTGAGGGTTTCAGCTGAAGATTATGATTATGTGATGGAAAACATTGAACATATAAAAAACCGGGCAGGGGACATCGGGCAGTTGGAAATCCGAAAGGATCAGACACTGGCCAGAGCATCCTGCATTGTGGATACCGGGTATGGAATGGTGGACGGCGGACTGGAGACCAAGCTGGAAATGGTGGAACAAGCTTTCCGGGAAGTGATGGGTGAGAAGAATCAGGATGAATAACCATACCCTTTTAGAGAAATATCAAAAGCTGTTGGATGAAAGAAGCTTTGTCCGCTACATGGGCAGAGTTACCAAGGTTGTTGGTCTGACCATCGAATCGGAAGGCCCCGAAACACATGTCGGGGCTTTATGCACTATTAGGTCTCGCGGGCATAGAAGTATTATGGCGGAGGTTGTTGGGTTCAGGGACAAGAATGTGCTGCTGATGCCCATAGGGGATATGTCGGGTATTGGCCCCGGAAGTACGGTAACAGTCTGCAATAAGGATTTGGAGGTTGCCGTGGGAGAATCATTACTGGGCCGTGTCCTCAACGGGCTGGGTCAACCCATGGATGGCAAGGGTCCCATAATACCGGAAGGCTATTATCCTGTTTCCAACATGCCCCCAAATCCCATGACCAGGCCAAGGATAAATCAGGTTCTTCCTTTGGGAGTTAAGTGCATTGATGGTCTGCTCACTGTGGGCAAGGGTCAGCGCATAGGTATCTTTGCCGGCAGCGGGGTAGGAAAGAGCACCCTGCTGGGAATGATCGCCAGAAACACCAAGGCAGATATAAATGTCATTGCACTTATAGGAGAGCGCGGAAGAGAGGTTCGGGATTTTCTGGAAAGGGATCTTCAGGAAGAAGGCCTGGAAAGGTCGGTGGTGGTCATAGCCACCTCGGATCAGCCCGCCCTGATCCGACTTAAGGGTGCCATGGTGGCTACCGCTATCGCAGAATACTTCAGGGACAAGGGAAATGATGTCCTGCTTCTTATGGATTCCCTCACGCGTTTTTCCATGGCTCAGCGGGAGATTGGACTGGCAATAGGGGAGCCTCCTGTGTCCAGAGGATACACGCCTTCTGTATTCGCAATTCTGCCCAAGCTTCTGGAGAGAACAGGGACTTCGCAAAATGGTTCTATAACAGGCCTTTACTCAGTGCTGGTGGATGGCGACGATATGAATGAACCCATCACCGATACAGCCCGCGGTATACTGGACGGTCATATTGCCCTTTCAAGACAGCTTGCCCATAGAAACCACTATCCGGCCATCGATGTGCTTGGAAGCGTCAGCCGTGTCATGAGTGATATTGTGGATGACGATCACAAAAAGTGCGCCAATGAACTCAGGCAAGCCCTGGCAGTCTACCGGGATGCGGAGGATCTGATTAATGTCGGCGCTTATGTCAAGGGCAGCAGTCCGGCCATTGACAGGGCCATCAGTCTGAACGAAAGCATTAATGATTTTCTTACCCAGGGAGTGTTTGAACGTTATTCCTTCCGGGAAACCATCGAAAAACTGGAGCAAACCGTCACCCTGAAGGAATCCGGTTAAATGACAATGCAGCAGGGGAGCTATTCCCGGTGGCCAGCCATCCCGCTGTTGTTACGGAGTGAATTATGGCAGTTTTCAGGTTCAGATTGCAAAGGCTGCTCGATCTGAAACAGCAAATGGAGGACAAAATAAAAAATGAACTTGGGCTGGCTATTATAGCCCATGAGAAGGAAAAGGAGAAGCTCGCGTTGATTGACGCGGGCATTTCGCGCTTGTCTGAGGATTTCAGAAGAGCCTGTTCCGGAACTATTCAACCTGACAGAATCAAGGAGATAAAGGCCTGGCTTGAGGTTCAGAAAAAGGTAAGGGAACAGCAACTGGAGGCAGTTAAGAGAAGCAGTGAAAATGTCGATAAAATAAGAGTAAAGCTCGTTGCTGCGATGCAGGAAAGAAAGGTCCTGTCCAATCTGAAGGATAAGGAGTTTGAAAAATTCAGAAAAGAGGAAGACAGAAACGAGCGGAAGCTTACGGATGAGCTTGTCAGTTACAGGGAGAGTGTAAAAAAATCATCTGAGGGAACGGGAGAGCAATAAACCCTGGAGGAATACTGCTTTGCCCTTCCTAAGGGGAGATTGAGATGGCTGAAAAGGCAAAGAGTACTTCAAGGAATCCCAAACCGACTATGCAAAATCCGGAAGGCAGATCACGCAGAATACTGCAGGGCTTTTTGGCGGTCATGCTGGCATTGGTTATCGTCGCCATGGTCTTCTGCGGTGTTTTTTATATTATTCTGAAAAACAATGTCTATGGCCTGGGGGAGATATTCAGGCCGGTATTTCAGGACAGCCCCATACTCAGGCTAGCTCTTCCGCCAATCTCACAGGAAGCTGATCCGGATGCGCCTGAGAATCTTACCGATACAGAAATCCGCAAGAAATATGTTGAATACAGGCAAAAGGTGGCAGATCTCACTACGGAATTGAATGAGGCCTACGGGGTCATCAGCCAGTACGAAAGCGACCTGAGTATTTTGGAGGAAAACAAGGCCGTATTGGAGTCCAATGAGAAGCTGCTGATATCCATACAGAATGAGCAGGAAAGGCTCGAGCAGCAGAAGCTTGAGGTGGCAGAGCTGATTGCCGAAGGCAACAAGGAAGGGTTTATGGAGTACTTTGCGCAGATAGACCCTGAAACGGCAGAGGCTATCTATAAGGAACTGGTCAGGGCAGATATTAACAACCAGATAAAAACAGAGCTTGCCAAGCCATATGCGGCTATGGATCCCACCAGCGCCGCCAGGGTTCTGTCTGAACTGTGGAACAAGGATCAGGAAACTGCCATAGGCGTGTTTGAAGGCCTAAACGCCAACGCAAAGGCACTCATCCTGGAAAAGATGGAAGCATCGTTAGCTGCTGAGATCACTAAAACACTATCTGACAAGATGCTAATCAAATAAGCGATATGCCCATCCGTATGGATGAAAGCATAATAGAATCACAACTGAAAGGAGGTGAAAAAGATGCAAAACAGTATTTTGGCCAGTTTAATGGTTTCCGGTGCCAAATCATCCGGTAAGGCAGGAATGGTCAGAAGACAGGAGACCGGGGATTCCTTTTCCGGTATACTTGCTGAAAAGCTGCAAGTCCGTGTGGATTCCGGGAAGAATGCTTACAGACCCGCCAGGGCTATCAATCATGACAGGCCTGCGACTACGATACGAAAAGACCTGAGACAGGAGCGGGGGCCTGAAGCGGAGTCCTCCTTCCCAGAAGGCGAGGGTTATATTGCATCAGGTAAGAGTGTTAAACCCGAATTAGGCTCCTCCGTGACCGAGACAGAAAAGACAGCGGAGAAAAGAGAGCTGATCGATGAAATTGCTCTGCTGCTGGAAACCCTCTTCATGGAGCCTGACATGGCACTTTCAGGCTGGGGTTCTGTTGAGGAATCAAATGCTGAAGGGATTGCAGCAGAGGAGATGAGCCATCCTGTTGAAGCCTTGAGGGCTATGATGGAGGGCAGGCTGGACAGGCTTCAGGAACTGCTGAACCAGGTTCGTTCAATGGAGAAGGATACCGGACAGGGTGAAACCCTGGCTCTGCTGGATGAAATTGAAGCACTGATTTCAAAGATCCAGCAGAATGGGACTGGCCGGGACTCTGCTTCCACCCAGGATTTAACGGCAATCATTGAAAAGGACTGGGAGGCTCTTGAGGCTCTGACATCACAGCTTAAGGTCCAATGCCACGAGATCGCCCAGAAACTAAGAAGCGGGCAGGATGGTACCGGAGTTCAGGATCAGGCTGCAGAAATCGGTGAGAACCCGAATAACTCACTGGATCCAATTATTGAAGGGACTGATGCAAGCCGGGATGATGGAAAGCTTCTGAGCCATTCCAAGCATAGGGATGTCAAGGCCGACAAAACAATGAACGATGATTCAGTCAAGATCCATGGCACTGAAGCGGAGATGACCGAGGCGATGGATAACAACCAGACCCTGGAGGGACATGAAAGTATGCATCAGAGCCAGCAGGCTGCCCGTGCTCAGCTGCCTCAGGACATATCGCCAAGCTTGAAGACCGATAATGTGAACTCTTACCTTTATGACAAACAGATGAGCCAGAACGTTACCAATCAGGTGACCATGAAAATCAGGCTCATGGCTGGCGAGAACAAACAGGAGCTGGAAATGCACCTGAAGCCTGACAATCTGGGCAAGCTGAGCCTTAAAATTGTCCACGAGCGTGGAGAGGTTCTGGCAAGGATTACAGCCGAGAACGAGCAGGTCAAGTCCATCCTTGAAAGCAACATGCAGCTCTTAAAGGACGCTCTGGAGAAGAGCGGGTATTCGGTGCAAAGCCTGGATGTATCGGTGGGAAATCAGAACAGTGAGAACCGGTCAACTCACCAGCAGGGACAGAACAACAAGCGTAGCCATATTGAGGAGCCGGTCAGTGTATTAACCCCAAGCGACATAAGGCGGGTTTCGGGAAGTCGCCTGTATGACCTGGGAATACCGGGAGTCTCTCAACAAATCGATCTAATAGCATAAGAAAGGGGTGAATACAGATGCCCGATGTAGCTTCAATAGCAAGCAACCAAAAAACAATTGAGCAAATCATTGCCGAACAAGCTAATAAATCAAAAAATACAAGAAATACCGGAGAGCTTGGGAAGAATGATTTTCTCCAACTTCTTATCACACAGGTGCAGCATCAGGATCCGCTGGATCCCCAGTCCGACACCGACTTTATTGCTCAGATGGCTCAATTCAGTGCTCTGGAACAAATGCAGAACCTGAACAATGCGTTCTCAATGACCAAGGGCTTCGGCATGATCGGCAAGTACGCTGTGGGACAGATTACAAACGAGGATACTGGGAATACCAGCTTTATTTCAGGTGTTGTGGAATCAGTTCGGGTGAAGGGCGGCAAGGTTTATGCCATCATTGATGGGCAGGAGGTCGACATCGACAGCATCACCGATGTCTCAGACACCGCTCTTGGCAGCGCGAACAGAAGGATTTCTGATTACAGCGGTCTGGTGGGCATGCTGGGTAGCGCTTACCTGTTTAACAATGACGGTGGCAAGACTACTATAAAAGGTATCATATCGTCTCTCGAGCAGAGGGCTGATGGAATATACGCCCGCCTGGATGAAGTGGACGTGAAGCCC
>JAAYTP010000090.1 GCA_012518025.1 Clostridiaceae bacterium | reverse complement strand
CTTTTGCAATGGCAATACGTATTTTGGTCTCTTATATCAAAAAGCGCAGAGATATGGCGAAAATGGAAGAGGGGGCAAAAGCAAAATGAACACAATATTCTTTCTATTTCAGCAGACAATGTATTTTTTCATTCCTCTTCTGATTGTTGCTCTGGCAGGCATGTTTTCTGAGAGAGGTGGTATAGTCAATATTGCACTGGAAGGCACCATGATTATTGGTGCGCTTACCGGGATACTGCTTATCAATATTGCAGGAGACTCCATGAGCGGGCAGGGACTTTTATTACTAGCCCTCCTGATGGCTGGTTTGACTGGCCTGGTCTTTTCGCTGTTGTTAGGATATGCGGCCATAAACCTTAAAGCAAACCAGATAATCGTGGGAACAGCTCTAAACCTCCTGAGCCCGGCAGTTTCTATTTTCGTAGCCCGAATATTCTTTGGTGTACAGCAAATAACTTTTAGCAATACATTCCGTATTGAGTCGGTGCCGATCCTTGGGGATATCCCGATTTTGGGTCCTATGCTGTTCCAAAATGCATACCTCACCACCTATCTTGGAATTTTAATCTTCGTTATATCATGGGTACTATTGTCACGTACAAGATTTGGGCTTCGTCTGAGGGCTTGTGGTGAGCATCCTCAGGCAGCCGATTCAGTAGGCATTAATGTGTATCGTATGCGTTATGCCGGGGTGTTGTTGTCAGGCTTTTTAGGCGGAATTGGGGGACTGATTTTTGTTATCCCCACTTCCACAAGCTTCAATGCTTCTGTTTCAGGCTATGGATTTCTGGCATTGGCTGTGTTGATATTCGGACAGTGGAAACCTGGAAAGATCTTCTTTGCAGCACTTTTCTTCGCTGTTACGAAGATGCTGGCTTCTGCCTACTCGGGAATTCCGTTAATAAACCAATTGCCGATTTCAAACAATGTTTACAAGATGGTACCCTATATTTTGACACTGATTGCGTTGGCATTTGCATCCAAGAGGTCACGAGCACCTAAAGCTGCAGGTCAACCATACAACCCCGGCGGACGATAGTATATATAGATTTATAAACAGAAAGGAAAATTCAGAGATGTTGTTTAAAGAGATTACTTCCGTGGTCGATCATACGCTACTTAGAGTTGATTCAACCTGGGATCAGATTAAAGAAACTTGCGATGAGGCCATTGAATATCAGGCCGCAAGTGTCTGCATCCCTCCTGCTTATGCAGCTGAAGCTGTAAAATATGTAGAGGGCAAGATACCTGTTTGTGTTGTAGTGGGTTTCCCAAACGGCTACTCCACAACTGCTGCTAAGGTAGCTGAAACCAGAGAAGCCATAGCTAATGGAGTCTCGGAAGTGGATATGGTTATCAACATCGGCTTTTTGAAATCAGGCCGATATGATGCCGTCGCTGATGAGATCAAAGCAATAAAGGAAGCGTGCGGTAATAAAATATTAAAAGTCATCGTTGAGGCATGCCTGTTGACTGAAGAGGAAAAAATCAGAATGTGTCAGATCATCACCGAAGCTGGAGCAGATTACATAAAAACTTCAACCGGCTTTTCCACAGGCAATGCAACAACCGAGGATGTAGCCTTGTTCGCAAAACACATCGGACCCGATGTGAAGATTAAGGCGGCAGGCGGAATCCGCTCTCTGGAAGATGCCCGAAAGCTGATGGATTCAGGTGCAAGCCGTCTAGGCAGCAGCTCAATCATAGGGCTTTTGAAAAACAATGAGGCAACAGGATACTGATTAAAACATGATATAATCTTTTATGAATTAATTACTTTAGGATGAAACAGGGTGGTTCACATCGATAAACAAGATCGTATCAAGAGGATTGTTGAAATTGTCAAAGCAAAAAATGGTGAATCAATTAAAGCATTGTCGGAGCAGCTAGGTGTTACTGAGATGACGATACGCCGCGATCTTGTACATCTGAAGGCTTCAAGGCTTGTAAAAGTGGTATCGGGAGCTGTGGTATACGATGGAGAAACAACAGCTGCCGACAACCCGGATTATTATGATTTATCCACGCAGAGGCGCAGGCGTACAACAGAGAAATACAGAATAGGCAAGGTTGCTGCCTCGCTGATTGAGGCTGACGACGTGGTTTACTTTGATATTGGAACTACAGCATCGCAAATAATTCAGCACGTTCCATCCTCCCTGCCTATCGTGGCAGTTTGTTGTACAATGAATGCTTTGTTCGAAGTGCGTAAGAGAAAGATGGAAAATATCATCTTCATCGGCGGTACATATCATTCAGATGTCCAGATGTTTGAAAGTAAAGAGGGGATTGAACTGCTTAACCGCACCCGCATTTCAAAAGCCTTTATCTCTGCAGCAGGGGTTGATGGGAAGCTAGGTGTTACCTGTATCAACAATTATGAGGTATATACAAAGCAGGCAGCCATGCAGGGAGCATTGGAAAAAATTCTCGTTTTGGATTCGTCAAAGTTCGATGTGGTTAAACCAGCCTTTTTTGCAAGATTAAAGGATTTTGATGCGATTGTAACAGATAGTCAACTGTCTTCCGAATGGCAGGATCAGATTGAGGCATTGGGAATTAAGCTTTATATAGCCTAGATGACCCGTATTGGTAAAGCTTTTACCTGATTCCTGAACATAAAGCCGATTATCACACGGGCCCAAAACCATTGAAATACAAGGTTTTGGGCTCTTCTTTTCAAAAATTTCGAGCACAATCATACAGAAATAAATTTATAACATTTCAAACCTGTAATATTCATTCGCAATATACATACAAAGGGTAATTATAAAAATTTTTAGTGATTATAAAACACCTGAAAACTGCATGTCCGTTTGGGTTCTAAACTACAAAGCCGATAAATATACAATATGTATGCGTTGACATAAGATGCTACCTGTTATATATTTTTTATAAATGCTATTAATAAGCCTTTATTGTCAAAGAGCATTTACAACTATCAGTTCTTACAATTACTGATTTTTGTGTAGGATGGTAGACATAAAGTGATTGAACTTGAACGGTACATAGACGATCTGGAACAAATACTTTCAAGATATTTCAAAGTCACCAAACATCCTGTTGTGGCGGATCGCTCCTTCCTTCTTTCTGCTCATCATTCGCATACCATGGCCCGAACACTGATTACCCAAAAGGACGTAATCGATAAATATGATATCCAGAAAAGCGTTCTTATCACCACCGCCCAAAACATGCAGCAGGTTCTTGAATTATCACGATGGCTGAAAAAACATATCGGGAAAATTGCAAAACCCAACAGCGAAAACTATCTCACTCTTATCAATCTAGTTGTCATTTTTAGTAATCCGGTAACCATTGATGTCAGAAAATTTATTGAAAACTATACTCTGACCAAGAGTTTCCTTCTGTCTCTCCATGGGTGGGCCCAAGTCGGGATTACCGGAGTTTGCCTGCTTAACGGAGAAGTTTTTTGTGGCAAAAGAGTAGTTGAAATGAAGCAACTTTTTGATCCCGTACAGCATCATAATCCTTCGACACCCAATCCAAAGCCGACACAAACCGAGAATTCGGTTGTGAATAAACTTCATTGAAGGAGGAGGCAGTACAATGGCAATCTTACTCCTAATTATTGGTATCATCCTATTTATAGCCGCGTACGCTACCTACGGCTCTTGGCTGGCTAAAAAATGGGGAATCGATCCCAAGAAACCTACTCCTGCCCACACCATGAAGGACGGTGTGGACTATGATCCTACCAACTCAAAGGTACTTCTGGG
>JAAYTP010000089.1 GCA_012518025.1 Clostridiaceae bacterium | reverse complement strand
TACGCTCTATTTATTTAATTTCAGGAAGCTTTGGCGGTATAAATCTGGAAGATATTGCAGCCCCCAGATGTTTTGAAGTAGAGAGAAAGCTTAAAGAAATCTGCGATATTCCAGTTTTCCACGATGATCAGCATGGTACTGCTATAGTAGTTACAGCTGCTTTGCTCAATGCACTCAAAGTCGTTAATAAAGACTTGGGCAAAATCAAGGTCGTAATTAATGGGGCCGGTTCTGCAGGAATAGCAATTGGTAAACTCTTATTAAGTTTAGGAGTAATGAATATTATCATGCTTAATCGCTCTGGTATCATCTACGAGGGCATGGCCGATTTAAACCCGGCACAGGCCGAGATGGCTAAAATAATAAACCATGATAATAAAAAGGGCACCCTTGCTGATGCTATGAGAGGTGCGGATGTTTTTATCGGAGTATCTGCGCCCAACGTTGTAACTCCGGAAATGATCAAGACCATGGCAGATAGACCGATTATTTTTGCATTGGCTAACCCCATACCGGAGATTATGCCCGATGCTGCTAAAGAAGCCGGAGCTTATGTTATAGGTACCGGCCGTTCTGATTTCCCCAATCAGATCAATAATGTACTTGCATTTCCTGGGGTTTTCCGTGGCGCGCTGGACTGCCGTGCAACGACTATTAATGAGGAGATGAAAGTAGCTGCGTCTTACGCAATTGCTTCCCTGGTAACCGATGAAGAATTGAGTCCCGAATACATAATACCGGATCCTCTTGATAAACGTGTTGTGCCTGTAGTTGCACAAGCAGTAATCGACGCCGCTAAAAAGACTGGTGTTGCAAGAATATAGCAAGCAAATGATATTTAAAATCAAACAATACTTTAAAGTACTAGTGATATAAAAAATAGAACGACATTACGGATGGATTACCCATAAGCATTACTATGGGAGCCCGGTGATTCCGGCTAAATGATATATTGATGAAAAGGGGCCGCTCCGATGAATTCAGCGGCCCCAGTTTTTTATCGGCAACCTTTTAAAGGCATTACTTTATGGGATCCCTGGATTAACAGTTTACCAGATATCTTAGCTGCCTTTATAATATAATACATAACAAAGTGGAAACGATTGTAAGGTCGTTTTCTTTAAAGATGGAGGAGGCGCTATTCTCTTGAAGATTCAAAGTCTAAGTGTTGTGGTTCCTAATAAAAAATGTATTAACAACTGCCGCTTCTGCGTAAGCCGGATGCATGAGAGCCCTTATAAAAACATGATGGATGAAAACCTTCCATTTTTCGACCTTTACCAGAGGGATTACATCAAGAGATTGGAGTTTGCACGGGATAATGGCTGTAATACCGTTATGCTGACTGGCAACTCCGAGCCCCAGCAAAACCGCGGATTTCTGCAAGCCTTTGGAACGATGAATAACAACCTGGACAAACCCTTTCGTTGGATTGAAATGCAAACAACCGGCGTCTTGCTTGACGAATCCTATCTGCGTTTCTTAAGAAACCATGTGGGGGTGAGCACCATAAGCGTCTCCCTTTCATCATTTAATAACGATATCAATGCTGAGTACAATGGCACGCTGCCGAACCTTAAAGTGGATCTCAATAAACTGTGCACCCTTATAAAGAAATATGATTTCAACCTCAGGCTTTCCATAAACATGACTGATTATTTTGACCGGCTGTCTCCCGTTGAAATCCTTACATATGCCCGGAAAAAGCTTTTGGCAGATCAGGTAACCTTCAGGGTTCTTTACACCAGCACCGAGGGTGGAATCGCTCAGACCGAGCAGGATAGATGGATCATGGAGCATGGAGCTTCACCTGAGAGGCTTGAAGCCGTAAAGGAATACGTGGTGGAAAAAGGAAGGCCCCTTGAAATACTGGAATTCGGCGCTATAAAGTATTCTGTAATGGGCATGTCTACGGTAATAGATGATGACTGTATGAGCACAGTGCCTAAGGATTCATTGAAGTATGTGATCCTGCAGCCCAACTGTAAGCTGTACTCAAAGTGGGACGATCCCGCATCACTGATTTTCTAGTCCGCCCCCATTCCCCGTCACCGATAATCTAGGAGTCTCTTTCAAGGCCGTTCTTCCTCAAACATCTCTTTCAATAGATCTTCGGTACAATTATACGCATGCTCCCAATTTGTAGGGGGAGAGCAATCACTTCCCCTCAGCTTTTATAGCAACTTTCATCACAGCGCAGAGGCTTGCCCCATATACTAATAATAGCTTATGGATACCTATGGTTTTAGACCGTGTAAGGCAGGAAAATGTGGTGGCCTGATGCCACATATATCAAATTTGAGAACCAGCGTGGTCAACAACAGTCTGAAGATTGAGGGTGAGCCTGCATGACAATCATTGAAGAGAAATACAACTGGGCCAGGACCAATTTTGCCCCAAACGAGAATCCTAATACCATCGTGATCCATCATGCGCTTGCCCCGTCATGTACAGCCCAGGATATACACCGTTGGCATCTGGAAAGGGGCTGGATGGGAATTGCATATCATTATTTTATTCGGAAAAACGGTGTGATTTATAGGGGTCGCCAGGAGCACCACAGGGGCGGGTCCCTGCTGGGAGATGAGAATATCAACATCATCAGCATCTGCCTGGAAGGATGCTATACAGATTATGGGGATCTGACCGAGAAAATAGTTCCGGAAACACAGATGAAAGCACTCCATGAACTGTGCGATGATATCAGTTCAAGATACAGAATAGTCGCAATCAAGCGTCATGCAGACTACCCGTCCGCAATAGGGAAAGATTGCCCAGGAAAATACTTTCCCTGGGATAGATTTATCAGTGAAAGGGAGATT
>JAAYTP010000088.1 GCA_012518025.1 Clostridiaceae bacterium | reverse complement strand
ATTCTATATTATGGGACAATCTTTGGCAAGAAGCGTCATTTTTTCGGTTATGAGGCCAGTATCTTAAACCAAAGGCCTTATGCCCAAGAGGGGTGTAAGCCATGAAAACACTGAAGGGAAGCCGAATGAGGTTAAAAAAGGTTATACTTTTTTTGATTTAGCATATTGACAGGATGCTCAGGATTTTGTATACTGATAAAGCGCCGTTGATTGGCACAGGCTTGGGAATATAGCTCAGCTGGGAGAGCACCTGCCTTACAAGCAGGGGGTCATAGGTTCGAGCCCTATTGTTCCCACCAAGCAAGGCCCGGTAGTTCAGTTGGTTAGAACGCTAGCCTGTCACGCTAGAGGCCGAGGGTTCGAGTCCCTTCCGGGTCGCCATTAGAATCCACAGAAAGCGAAGCTTTCTGTGGATGATTTGCCCAGATAGCTCAGTTGGTAGAGCAGAGGACTGAAAATCCTCGTGTCGCTGGTTCAATTCCGGCTCTGGGCACCAAGGATTTTTGTTGAACCGGCAGAAATCCGTTTTTTGCGGGATTAACTCAGTGGTAGAGTGTCACCTTGCCAAGGTGAAAGTCGCGAGTTCGAATCTCGTATCCCGCTCCAAAGATAATGTCCGCAGAGAGTATATCGCGGGAGATGTATTTTCTGCGGATTTTTAATCCGATCATGATTGCCAGGCAAGCATGATCCTACCTGGCGCCATAGCCAAGTGGTAAGGCAGAGGTCTGCAAAACCTTTATTCCCCAGTTCAAATCTGGGTGGCGCCTCCAATATAAAAGGAACATACCAAACAAACATTTGTAAGGTATGTTCCTTTTTCTATTCAGTAATACAACTCGACGCAAAATTATTCTTATTACAGGGCATTCTGTGCCCATATCTCAAAATCCGCGCTTTATCACATCTCGTTGAACCTGAGCTGAGCCCATTTTCTACTGACATGTATTAGCTTTTGGCATATAGTGAAAAAATTGTTTTAATGTCCGCCAATAAAACAATTATGTTGACATATATAAATATTAGTAAGGATAAGAATGTAAATATTTATCATTAAAAGTGCCTGAATAAAATAATATTACTTTTATTGATTATGGTAACCACACATCATTCTCACCTCAAGTATTTGTCGACAGGTTAGGCGCCGGTAAAATCAGCGGAGGAGCTAGCTAAAGAGGATATGAATGAACGGGCTATCCTTCGATACCAGAAGTTAAATGTATCGGAGGCATAGCCCGCTCGTAAATGAGAACAAACCCTTTCAATGGCAGTTTTACTAAAACCTTAATTCTACCCTTATACCCTGAAAAGAGACACGGCTTCCAGAAGCTTTTCCGCACTTTCCTTTACGGCCTTTACCTGTTCCAGAACCTGGTTGGATCTTTCCGCTACAAGGTTCGTTTCATTGGCCATATCCACTGTGTCGGAAGCCCCCTGAACCGCTGCCTCAGAAACATCATTTATAGCTCTGATGATACTTTGGACTGAGGAGTACAGCTGCTGGGAAGTGGCGCTGAACTCGGTTACCATATCGTCTATCATGCGCGCATCCTCATTATATTGCTTTCCTGTTTCAACAAGCATGTCATAGTCTTTGGTCACCTTTTCATCCAGGAAACCGAGCACCTGCTCCGAGCTTTCAGAAAGGTGATGCACCGACTCCAGTACCTGCTGGGTGACATTTTGAATCTCAGTGGCGGTTTCCTTTGAATTCTCAGCTAGTTTTCTTATCTCCTCAGCCACGACAGCAAAACCGCTGCCCGTGTTCCCGGCCTGTGCGGCCTCTATCGCTGCGTTCAGAGCCAAAAGATTGGTTTGGGCGGCTATTTCAAGGATGGCGTCTGAAAGCACGCTTATCCTTTCTACAGCCCTTGATTTTTCTATTGCCTCCCGGAGCTTTTCGGCTGTGTTCTGAAGTATATCCTGTGCACTTTTTTGGGATTCCACCGCATTCTTTCTCAATTCATCCGCCCTAGTGCTCACCTCGCCGGCAGATTCGGCCCCTTTCTGGGCTTTGACGGCGATGGATTCTATTGCCGCCTCGATTTCGGTAGTGGTGGCGTTCATCTCTTCTGCCATGGCCGATGTTTCTTCCATTTTTGCCGACAGAGTTTCGGTTATGGAAGCCATTACATTCATCTGCTGTGTCAGTTTGGTCATGTTCTCACCGGTAACAGAATTTGCCCGGTCCACTCTTTCTGCCTCCTGGATAACATCCCCAATTATCTTTGACACATTATCATTTATTTTTTTGAACCCTCTGGCAAGTTCGCCTATCTCGTCACGCCTGTTGGCATACTTCTCGTTCAAACCGGTAGTGAAGTCTCCCTCCGACATGGTCATACACTGTCTTGTTAATTCCACAACAGGCTTGGAGATGTTCTTGCCCATGAAGTAGGACACCAGAAAACCAATGGCCAGGAACAAACAGGATATAGCTAAAATAATCCACTTCAAATTCGATAAGGAGGACAAGACCTCAGCCCTGTCCACGGATACAGCGATGGACCAGCCGTAGCCTGGAATAGGTGCAAAGCCTGTCACTTTTGAGACGCCTTTGTATTTGTATGTATCAAAACCAGTTTCTCCTTCGGTCATTTTTTTCTGAACATCATTGAAGTTTTCAAATCCCAGATCATTGCCGTTCAATGACTCCTCAACGGTGGCTGAAGTTAATGTGTCAGTATCTGTGGAAGATTCTGATGATAAGGTTTGGGTGGCTCCGGTGACGGCATCGGCAGCTCGGTTTTCGATAATATCCAAAAGCAGCTGGGTATCGGCGTGAGCAATTGTTCGCCCATGCTTGTTTATTATGAAGGCTTCACCTGTTTCGCCAAACTGGATTCTCTTTGCAAATTCGCTCAGTTCCAGCCCATCCCTGATAGCCATCAGCACACCCGAAACCTCATTGCCTGTTACAACCGGAACTGCATAGGCCATGACTATATCGGTACCGTTATCATCATAGATCGGATCGGATACGGCACTTTCCCCTGACAGTGCTATTTCAAACAAGGGACCATCCTTCATGTCCACAATTTCGCCCGTGTTGGATATGCCCTTCCCGTTCCTGTCGATCAGCAGCATCCGCCGATGCCCCGATCTTTTGGTCTCTGCATCCAGAGCTGAAACAATGCTGGTATATCCATCGCTGGGGGATACCCCCAAGGCATCAGAGGAGGCCACGAGACTTAGCACATTCAACTGATTTCGGATACTGTCTTCTATAGTCAATGAGGCCTCAAGCGCAAATTTTGGCATGGTCTCATTAAGAACATCAGTTAAAGCGCTGGATGAAATAAAATAGGATACGACCCCCAGCCCAAGACAAACAATTAGAATTAAAACACCAAATGACACAATTATGCGCGAACCAATACTTTTTATCATACTTATCCCCCCATAAGCTTAAAAAAGGCTGTATATCTGACATAAACTATTTAGATTGCCTCGCATCTATTTAACCATATTTGGCCAGTAAAGAAAAGAGAGCTCCTCTGCCAGTGGCTTCTACCAGAAGATTTGTCCCATTACATCCCTCCGTTTCAGAAATTTGAATTTTTTATCTGTAATGTTTTGATGCCGAAGAGGCCGATATATAAATGAACGGTTGTTTATTCAATTCTTACTGATGGATGCGACTTAACGATCAATTACGGGTGAGAGCAAATGAAGCTTACTGTACAAAAGACAAAGAAAATCATGGGATTGCGTTCTTTGAATGGTCTCATGGGATTATTAGCTTTTACTGGTCTTCTGGCTACCAGTATAGTCCTGATTGCTGAAGGAAGCCGCAATGAAACCACTATTTATAAAGTATTGATTTCAATTTGCACCTTATTGTACACCTCAAGTTTCTTTTGTGAGTATTTCAATCTGCGAAGAGTTATCAGAGAGTTGGATGAACTCACCCAAAGCATAAAGAATATGGAGGAGCAGACGGGAATATCCCTGGAACAAAGTGATGGCACCTATTACATAACAGCCATATCGGACATACTCAGTCAATCGCTGACGAGCCTGGATGAAAAAAACATGAAGCTTGAATCCGAAATCCAACGCAACCAGCGATTATCCGAAAGCATTTCTGATTTCTACCGACAAATGAGAATTCTTAAAGATACCGGATTTAAGATTGACTTTTTTGAATATGATTATAGCAACCAGATATTCATATTCATAACCGGACTGTTAACCCTGCTTGAAGACAGTGAGGATCTTCTTGAAATAACGACTGACGATCTGTTCAGCCGGTTCAATTTCAGCATTTCCATAGAGGAGTTTGACAAATTAGTTGACAGATGCATTGTCGACAATGTACCGCTGGATTTTGAGTTCAGTGTGGATCTTGAGAATCAGGGAACACGCTGGATGAAGTTCTGGGGACGACTCAGCACAGACCGCACCCGTATCACAGGTGCTATTACGGACATCACCCGCGAGGTTGTGCAGCGCAATATGGAGAAGGAGAGAGCCATTCGTGATAACATGACGGGATTCTATAACCGCAATGCTCTCTCCGAGGTAGCAGGTAAGGCGCTGTCTGAATGCAGGGATGGGGAGATGGTTGCCTTTGTCTATATCGGGCTGACAGGGTACCAGGAGTTTCAGGAGAGATTCGGTATGATAGCCGGAAACTCGTACATACGGGTTTGTTCCGAGGTGCTGCAAAAAATCCTGAATCCCCGTCTGATTCCTTTCAGGTGGCTGGGTGCGGATTTTCTCATGTTGTACACCGGTATCAAAGACACAAAACTGTTCAGAAGAGAGGCTATCGGGATAATAAAAAGGATTCAGAAATATGTGGGTGAGGTGGAAGGGATACCGGTGAGTTTTCCTGTTGCCGTGGGCTATTCCATTTCGGGTATTGATGGTGATGTACCGGCAGATCTTTTGGAGTACGCCTCCTTTGCCGAGCACGAGGTTCTCAGGGGAGAAAAGAAAAGTCCAAATCCGTTTAACCGAGAGCGTTATGATGAAGCTAAACGGGCGTCACTTCGCAGAACCTTTATCAAGGACATCATTGACAGAAACCAATTAAGCATTGTTTTTCAGCCCATAGTATCTCTTAAAACCGGTGACATATATGGTTTTGAGGCTCTCTCAAGGCCAACAAATCCCATATACAAGAATATTGAGGAACTTATAGACGATGCAGAAGCAACGGGTCATTATACCATTCTTGAGAAAAGGATGGTCTACAATGCTCTGGATGCATATATGATGCGAGATGACCGTTTCCGTGACCATTATCTTTTTATCAACACCGCTCCCTATGCCACCCTTGAAGAGCAGGACTATAACGATATCCGTGACCGTTATTTCGGGCATATGAATGTTGTCTTCGAAGTGGTGGAGAGAAACCGCATGGATCCGGAAGAGATTAATCTGAGAAAATCCATCGTGGTCAAGGCGGGAGCAAAATTCGCTCTGGACGACTTTGGAACAGGCTATTCCAACCATCTGGCCCTGCTCGCCCTTGAGCCGGATATCATTAAGATAGATAGGGAGCTTGTGCGCGGGATCGGTACCGATCTTCGCAAACAACATATGCTTGAGGACATCATCAGCTATGCACGGTACAGAGGTACGCGGGTATTGGCGGAAGGCGTTGAAACAAAAGAAGAAATGGAGACTTTATGCCGTTTGGGTATTGATTATGCTCAGGGCTACTATATCGGCAAACCAAAAAGCGATCTTGTCGAGCCCGAGGAAAAGGCTCTGGAAGTCATCCGGACTATAGGGAAAAACCATGTGATCAGTCTTGGCAATTTTCTTACCACTGTGAGAGAATCCATGGCACTGGTTGACGAAGGGATTTCGAAAAATGCTCTCATTACTACCTATCTGGTCATGAAAATGGCGTTAAAGCTCAAATTCAGGGGTGATAAGCTGGCAGGTCTGATCACTTCCACCATGCTTCACGATATGGGAGCCTTGTCCGGCAAAGGCGGCGACTGGAGGAATCTGGAGGGTAAAGTTATTCCCGATCACAGCTTGTTTGCCTATCTCATCATGAAGGAGTATTTTCCATATGAACAATGCGCCGAGACGGTCCTGTACCACCATCATCCCTGGTCATTGAGGGATACAGCTATTGAAAACATCAGCATTCCCAGTGAGGCTTATCTCATATCCCTGGCTGACAGCGTAGCCGGTCTGATCCTTGAGAACCCCGAAATATGCGAGAATGAGGAGCTATTGCTGGACAAGCTGAGAGGAATGGATCATGATCGCAGCAATGTATCCCTGTTCGCAGAATTGTGTAAAGCGGGTCTTCTCAGGGAGATGGCCTCCGGTGATTACACGGAGAACCTGTTCAATGTAACGAAAAGGCTTCGGGCGGGGAAATCCGAGATAGAGGGTATTATTAGAACCTATGTTTATTCTGTTATCTTCCGGTTGCCCCTTGTATACTCCCATGCGAGAGTTATGGAGGTTATAGCACGCTTTCTTGCAAGGTTGACGAAGCAGAACTGGACGCTTGTTGAAAGCATTGGTAATGCAACATTATTCTATAATCTTAGCAGGCTGCCACTGCCCGGCCGGGATCCGGAAGAGGCTGAAAATGCTTATGAGGAGAACCGTATCATTCGTGACAGGCTGAAGACCATAGCACATATTCTGAAGAAAGCCGACCTGAACGATATCATGAATCTGATGAATGCAGCCTGCGGGCAAGAAGAGGAATCTTCCGAGAACCGTGCGCTTATGAGCAAGGATATCGTTGTGGGAGCCAGGATTCTTAATATTGCCGACATTTTTGCAAGCCTTCTGGAAGATCGTCCGGGAAGACCAGCGCTAAATTGTATTGAAGCCATTTATGAACTGACCAACCTCATCAGGTCTGAAAACGGATACCTTCCCATAGTCGAAGCCATGCAGGATTATATCGATGATATAGAAGGGCGCATCCAGACTGCGAAAGCTGAGATCGACAAGCGCTATCGCAATATCATGGACACCTACAACAAGCTGTTGAATCGGTAGCCTCCCGTCAAGAGCCATGTACCGGTTGACTGCCGGGTATTCTTTTTCAGGGGAAAGGGTAAAATAGGATCATGCATTAGCTGTTTCAGATGGAGGAAGTTTACATCCCGGCACGCTTAACCAGGGTACAATGAAGGCTCGGAACATGGCGTACGGCTTATGTATACGGCTTTAGCCGCACCTTGTGGCCAGGGGCTGTTTTTGACTTTTAGAATCCATTATAGTATACTATCAATTGGAAAGTCTATTCATGAATAGCATAATATATGCATGGAGCGCTTTCATACATATATTTACTTCTACTTCCGGAAGGAGGAGTAATATGATGTATGAAAAAGGAGCTGTTGTTTTATGTTCGCAATAGGGGATAAGATTGTGTACCCTATGCACGGTGCAGGAATTATTGAATCCATAGAGGAGAAAGAGATCCTTGGAGAGCGTAAGCAGTATTATGTTATGAAGATGCCAATCGGGGACATGAAAGTCATGATACCCATCTGTAACGCAAGCTGTATCGGGATTCGAGAGATCATCAACAAAAAAGATGCCGATGCGGTTTTTGAATCTTTAGAAGGCGAATCACACGAGCAAAACTCCAACTGGAACAAGAGATATCGTGAAAATATGAATAAAATAAGAAGCGGAAATGTTTTCGAGGTTGCTGAAGTTGTCAAGTGCCTTATTTTGAGGGAGAGGTCGAAGGGTCTTTCAACGGGAGAAAGAAAGATGCTCAACAGTGCTAAACAGATACTCATAAGCGAGTTGGTGCTGGCGAAAAATATGAGCCCTGTGGATGTGGAAGATCTTATTAACAACAGAATCTCTACCTGATCCAATAAGGTATAATCGCTGTATAAACAGCTTTCCCATAGAACTCCGAATATTAATCTTATCTGGGGAGTTTACATGTTGGACAAGGTTATAAAATATGCGTTTGGGCTAACCGGCGCACTGACGGGAATGACACTCGTCCGATTCCTTTTCATACAGAACGGTATGACCGAATACCTTACCTCAGTATCAGGCATTGGTATCATTATGTTTGCCTCTCTTGCCTTTGGTATTTTGCTTTATATCATCGGCGGCAAGATTATCCGAATCACCACCGAAACCGTGGAGCGTCTGGAATCTTCACTGCAGAACATAACGCTCTACGAGCTCATGATCGGAGCGGGAGGGTTGATTGCGGGTCTTATCATAGCCAATCTTATTTCGATACCCATAGTCAGAATCCCGGTTATAGGAGTTGCCCTGTCCATCATTATCAATGTGTCCCTGGGGATATGCGGTGTATATTTTGCCCTGCTAAAAAAGAATGACAATACCTTCCACGGTGCTTTGGGCAAGGGTGATGGTACAGACCGTTCAAGAATCAAAATACTTGACACCAGTGCCATCATAGACGGCCGTATCCTGGATATCAGCCGAACCGGATTCTTGGAAGGCGAGATTCTGGTGCCCGGTTTTGTTCTTGAAGAGCTCCGGCATCTGGCCGATTCCCATGATGACATTGTAAGAGCCAAGGGTAGACGCGGCCTGGATGTACTCAATATCATGAAAACAGACCTGAAATATCCTGTCAGGATTGGTAAAGAAACCAGAGATCCTCATATTGAGGTTGACGAACAACTGCTTATCCGGGCAAGAGAGGTTAAGGGCAAGGTCATCACCAACGATTTCAACCTGGGTAAGGTTGCAAAGCTGAAGAATATTCCCGTACTGAATATAAATGATCTGGCCAATGCGCTGAAGCCCATAGCTGTTTCGGGTGAAGAGATGACCATACGTGTGGTCAAGGAAGGCAAGGAAAACGGACAGGGGATTGGCTATCTGGAAGACGGTACCATGGTAGTGGTTGAAGGCGGCATAAAGTTCAGAAATCAGCTGATAGACGTGGTGGTTACCAGTGTTCTTCAGACATCTGCAGGCAGAATGATCTTTGCACGCTTTAAAACCGTACATTTTCCCATGGCCAAAATCAATTGAAGAGAAGATGAAAATGAGAATGAACACGAATATGAGTATGAGTAATGAAGGCGCCGTGAGCGCCATTATTGTTGCTGCCGGCAAGGGCAGCCGCACCGGGCTTGGATTCAACAAGGTACTTGCAGACCTCGGCGGGGTGCCAATGCTGCAAAGAACCATCCATGCCTTCATTGACAGCGGGCTGATTGATGAGATCATACTGGTCATAAGCCGGGATGATGAAGAGCGGGTCAGAAAGATCATCCAAAAAACCCCATGGAATATTGAATGGACCTATGGAGGAAGAGAGCGCCAGGAATCGGTTTATAACGGGCTTAAGAAGATGTCAGGGAAATCAGGTGTTGTATTGATTCATGACGGGGCTCGGCCTTTTGTTGATACGGGCATCATCAGAAGATGTATAGAAGGCGCAAGATATTATGGTGCAGCCTGTGCGGGCATGCCGGTAAAGGATACCATAAAGATTACAGACCCGGAAGGCTATATCCTGAATACCCCCGACAGGTCTTTGGTTTGGAGTGCTCAGACGCCCCAGGCCTTCAGGAAGGAGATCATCATCAAGGCTCATGAAGATGCCATCAAAAACTGCATCAAGGGAACCGATGATGCCATGCTGGCTGAACAAACAGGGGTAAGGGTAAGGATGGTTAAAGGCAGCAACAGCAATATCAAGATCACTTCCAAGGAGGATTTTGTGTGGGCTGAAGCCATATTGAAGGGGTCTGACCCACAGATGTCTTAAAGAGCGTATAAAAGTAATAACGGTACCGCACTATTTTATTAATTGGCGCTCCTAAAACGTAGTTTTGTGAGGCCATACGATTTGTTTTCGGGATCGGTATAAAAATTTGTTTACTTGGCTAAAAATCTGATATAATATTACTTGCTTTAAACTCAGGGCATGACAATCTATGTATTTCAGGCTTTTGAAACAAGCCATGTTATTTATGAGCGAACCTGTTTAGGGCAATAAAATCTTAAACTGGACAGGAGATGTCAAGTTAGCAACCAAAAAGGGGGAATGAATATGAAAGACTACAGTGCAGAAAAAGTGCGCAATGTATGTCTGCTAGGCCATGGCGGTGCGGGTAAGACAACGCTGGCCGAGTCAATGCTATTTATTACCGGAGCAACCGATAGGTTTGGCAGCGTTGTCGACGGAAATACTGTTATGGACTTTGACTCTGAAGAAATCAAAAGGAAAATCTCAATTTCTACCTCGTTGGCACCTGTTGAGTGGAAGGGCATGAAGATCAATGTTATTGATACTCCCGGATATTTTGATTTTGCCGGTGAGATGCTTGAAGGGCTGGCAGTTGCCGATGGCGCAGCCATCCTTGTTGGTGCAAAAGACGGTTTGCAGGTTGGCACCGAGAAGGCATGGGCTGCAGTGGAGCATAAAAAGCTTCCAAGAATGTTTGTTATAAGCAAGCTTGATGAAGAAAATTCAGACTTCTCCAAGGTCTTTAATGAGCTAAAGGATAATTTCGGGAAAAGCATCATTGCATTCCAGATACCCTTTGTTGAAGGCGGCAAGGTAACGGGGATTATCAATGTTCCCAAGATGAAACTTGTCACTTTTAACGGCAAGGATTATCAGGAAAAGGATGTTCCCGACAGTGTTAAAGACGAAGTGGAAACTTACAGGGAAGGGATTTTCGAGGCAGTTGCAGAAACCAGTGAAGAATTTATGGAGAAGTATTTCTCCGGTGAACCCTTCACCGATGAAGAGGTTGCTCAGGGAATCAAACTGGGTGTCAAGGCTGGTGAAATTACGCCCGTCCTGTGCGCTACTGCTGTTCAGAAGCTGGGTGTCCGTCTCTTCCTCGATTCGATAATAGATTTCATTCCGGCTCATTGTGAAAAAGGTATTGTTAAAGCCAAGAATGCCGCCGGAGATCCTGTGGAACTCAAGACCAATGATGCCGAAATTCTTGCTGTCCAGGTCTTTAAGACCATTGTGGACCCGTTTGTAGGAAAGATCTCGTTTTTCAAGGTTGTTTCCGGCACACTGAATTCGGATACCACCGTTTACAATCCCAAGAAGGAAAAGGCCGAAAAGATCAGCAGCCTGTTTGTCATGAAGGGCAAGCAACAGCTTAGTGTGAACAAGCTGGCCTGTGGCGATATCGGAGCGGTGGCAAAGCTTACAGTGACAGCAACAAACGATACCCTTTGCACTAAGGAAAAGCCGGTTATCCTCAATGAGATTGAATTCCCCGAACCCATGCTGGGTATGGCCATTGTTCCAAAGGCAAAGGGTGATGAGGATAAGATCAGCCATGGTCTGCAGCGCCTTCTGGAGGAGGATCCGACCTTTAGGATGGAACTTAATACCGAGACCAAGCAGACCCTGATCTATGGTCTGGGTGATCAGCATTTGGACGTTATCACCAGCAAGCTTAAGAATAAGTTCAAGGTAGAAGTTGATCTTATAAATCCCAAGGTACCCTATCGCGAAACCATCAGGAAGAAGGTTACCGTTGAGGGCAAGCATAAAAAGCAGAGCGGCGGTCACGGACAGTTTGGAGTTGTAGTGATAGAGTTTGAGCCCGGTGAAACCGAGGATCTGACCTTTGAAGAAAAGATCTTTGGTGGAGCTGTGCCCAAGCAGTATTTCCCAGCTGTTGAGAAGGGACTCCGTGAGAGTATGCAAAAAGGCGTGTTGGCAGGCTACCCTGTAGTCAATCTGAAAGCAACCCTTCTGGATGGCAAGTACCATGACGTCGACTCATCGGAAATGGCCTTTAAGATTGCCGCCAGCCTTGCCTACAAGGAAGGCATCAAGCAGGCCAGCCCGGTGCTGCTTGAACCCATATGCCGTGTTGAGGTTCTGGTTCCCGATAGTTACATGGGCGATATCATCGGAGACCTGAATAAACGCCGCGGCCGTGTATTGGGCATGAATCCCCATAGCGGCGGGCTGCAGCAAGTGGTTGCTGAGGTTCCCCAGGCAGAGATGTTCCGATATGCAACAGATTTAAGATCTATCACCCAGGGCAGGGGAAGCTACACCATGCAATTTGAAAGATATGAGGAAACACCTCCCAATATTGCAGAGAAGGTTATTGCCGAGGCTGCCAGGGAAGATTCTGGGGAAGAATGATGATGGAATGAACAAGTATTCATAATCCTGTCTGTTTGATTATATGAATAGCTAAAGATACCCCGCTGATAAAGGCGGGGTATCTTGCTCTCCAAAGTGAAGAATCATTTCTGATCCCTGTCTGGCCGCAGTCTGGATATACTTGAAAAAAACGGTTGAATGCTATATACTATAATAGTCAGGGATAGTCAAATTGTATAGAAGGGGTGATGAAATGGCAAGACTCAGTGATATAATAGAAGGCTTTTTGAAGGCTATGATAAACGATATGGACGGCTACATTGAGATACAGCGAAACGAGCTTGCCAATCGATTTAAGTGTGTTCCTTCGCAGATAAACTATGTGATATCAACCCGTTTTACCAACGAGAAGGGCTATTATGTTGAAAGCAGACGCGGGGGCGGCGGGTATATAACTATTCGCAGGTTGAATACTGATTCTGCCGGGGATTATATCATGCATATTATTACATCGATTGGCGATAAAATTACACAACATAGCTGTGAGGTTTTTATAAATAATTTTGTGGATTACGATGTTATCGACTCCAGAGAGGCCATGCTGATGAAGGCTGCCACATCGGACAAGGCTTTGGTAGAGGTTTCACCGGAAAAAAGAGATGATGTACGAGCCATGATTTTGAAGAACATGCTCACAAGTCTGACGGTGATATAGAATCTGTATCACTGGCGTGATAGGTATAGAAGGGAATGGTGGTTATGCCAATTTGTCAGGTTTGCAAGAAAAGGGAAGCAACTGTTTTCCTGACACAGATCATTAATGGCAAAAAAACCGACTTGATGATGTGTCGCCAGTGTGCCGGAGAAGGCTACAAAATAGATCTGAACACGCTGATATCGGGACTTTTGGGTCTCGATTGGGAGAATGAAGGGGCAGGGTCGGCTACCGAAATCTCCTGTGATCGATGCGGGATGACTGTGGATGAATTCAATAGAACGGGGAAAATGGGCTGCAGTCATTGCTATGATGTTTTCCGCGAGCCTATGAAGGTTCTGTTAAAACGTATTCAGGGGAATACCCGGCACCAGGGGAAGATTCCCGATAGATATGCTGCGGCTCATGCCGCTGAGATGGAGGTCGAAAGACTGCAGCAGGAGCTTAAGGAATGTATAAGGGTGGAAAACTATGAACGTGCTGCAGTGATCAGGGACAGGATCCGCCAGTTGGAGGCCGAAAGGGGTGGCCGATGAATGAAGCGATGGTATATAGATAAAGGGCCTGATTCTGATGTGGTGGTGAGCACCAGGGTTCGTTTGGCGCGTAATTTTGAGGAATACCCCTTCCCTTCCAGATGCAGCAGACAACAGCAGCGGGAGATTATCCAAAAGACCGTGGATGCTCTGACCGGAGAAGATCTGGAACTGAGGAAGGGATTTAGCACTATTGATTTTAGAAAACTGGATCTGAACGAGAGACTGGTCTATGTGGAAAAGCGCCTTGTCAGCAAGGAGCTCGCCAAATCGGATCAGGAGGTAGGACTCCTTTTAAGCAACGATGAGCAGATCAGCATCATGATTAATGAGGAAGATCATTTGAGGATACAGTGCCTGGCTTCGGGCATGCAACTGGAAAAGGCATCTGAGATATGCAATTATATCGATAACCTGTTATCCCAAAAGATTAACTTTGCATTTGACGATACCTTTGGATATTTAACCAGTTGCCCTACCAATATAGGTACGGCTATCCGGGCTTCTCTCATGCTCCACCTTCCCGCTCTAACAATCACGGGGCATATACAGGCCCTCCTTGAGACCTGCGGAAAACTGGGTCTTTCGGTGAGGGGACTCTATGGTGAGAACACTGAGGCACGCGGGAGTATGTACCAGCTGTCCAATCAGATCACCTTGGGGAAAAGTGAACAGGATATTGTTATGAGCATGAGAACTATCGCATATCAGCTTACCGAACAGGAGAGGCTCTTGCGAAAAGAGATTATGAAGAAAAAGGGGCTGCAGCTTGAAGATAAGATAATGCGCTCCTATGGAGTCCTCAAATATGCCCGTGCGCTGAGTTCGGATGAAGCCATGGAGAGGCTCTCAGATGTCCGGTTTGGAATTTTTGCAAATCTGATTACCGGACTTGATGAAACAGATATAAATGAGATGATGCTTCAGATTCAGCCGGGCAGCCTTCAGCAATACTCCGGAAAGACTTTGGGAGCCGATGAAATGGGGGCAGTTCGGGCAAGTTATGTTAGAAATCATATAGCTGAAAGGGAAAAAAGATAAGATTGATTTATACAGAGAGGTGAAATTATGATTTTTGGGAAATATACTAAAAAGGCTGAAAAAGCACTGCTGCTGGCAAGGGAATGCGCTCAGTCCCTTGGTCATTCCTATATTGGAACCGAGCATGTCCTTTGGGGATTGGCCAAAGAGGGGACTGGTATAGCAGCCAGTGTGTTGGCTCTTAACAATGTAACCCCTGAAGGTATCGGTCAGAAGATTATGGAATTGATCGGCAAGGGAGAGAGCGAGGGCGCACCGGTCACCTATACCCCCAGAACAAAAAGGGTGTTGGAGCTAAGCTATGCCGAAGCCAGAAGGATGAGCCAGAACTTTATCGGGACTGAGCATATCCTGATCGGCATGATGCGTGAGGGCGAGAGCGTGGCCGTCAGAATCCTTAATGAACTGGGAGTGGATATAAGAAAGCTCTATGAGAGCATTATTTCCATGCTGACCGAGGATACTCCGGCGGCCGTTGCTGTCAACAGACCCAAGGCCGCAGACATAGAAACCCCCACTCTGGATCAGTTTGGCAGGGATCTCACCGTTCTGGCCAGGGAGGGGAAGGTGGATCCCATCATTGGCAGGGACAAAGAGATCGAAAGGGTCATTCAGATACTTAGCCGCAGGACTAAGAACAATCCCTGTCTCATAGGTGAACCCGGCGTGGGTAAAACAGCCATTTGCGAGGGCCTTGCTCAAAAAATTGTTGAGGGAAATGTGCCTGAAACGCTGAAGGATAAGCGGGTTGTTACTCTTGATCTTTCCTCCATGGTGGCTGGTGCCAAGTATAGAGGTGAATTTGAGGATCGCCTTAAAAAATCAATTGAGGAGATCCGAAACGCAGGAAATGTCATCCTCTTTATAGATGAGATGCATACCATTGTGGGAGCAGGTGCAGCAGAAGGGGCAATTGATGCTGCCAACATCCTAAAGCCGCTTCTGGCAAGAGGAGAGATTCAGGTAATAGGCGCTACCACGCTGAATGAATATAGAAAGCACATTGAGAAGGATGCAGCGCTGGAAAGAAGGTTTCAGCCCATCACTGTCGGAGAGCCAAGCGAGGAAGAGGCCATTGAGATACTCAAGGGCATCAGGGACAAGTATGAAGCCCATCATTCGGTGAAGATAACCGACAAGGCTATAGAGGCAGCAGTTAGACTGTCCACCCGATATATCAATGATCGCTTTCTTCCGGATAAGGCCATTGATTTGATCGATGAGGCGTCATCCAGGGTCAGGCTTCAAAGCTTTACCGCACCTCCTGATCTGAAGGAACTGGAAAGAAGGCTGGAAGAACTGCGCCAGATGAAGGAAGATGCCATCGTTAGCCAGGAATTCGAGAAAGCAGCTTCATTGAGGGATGAGGAGAACAACCTTAAGAAAGAACTGAATACCCGGATGGAAGAATGGAAGATGAAGAATCAGCGGGACACCCAGATGGTGACCGAGGAAGAGATCGCCAGCATCATAGGCTCCTGGACCGGGATTCCGGTGTCCAGGCTTGCCCAGGAAGAGAGCGAAAAACTGAGGAATCTGGAAAACATTCTGCATCAGAGGGTAATCGGGCAGAAAGAAGCTGTTGAATCCGTGGCAAGAGCAATCAGGAGGGGACGTGTTGGGTTGAAGGATCCCAAGAGACCCGTTGGTTCCTTCATTTTCTCAGGACCTACCGGCGTGGGAAAAACAGAGCTGTCAAAAGCTTTGGCTGAAGCCCTGTTCGGGGATGAAGACCAGATGATACGCCTCGATATGTCCGAATACATGGAAAAGCACAGCGTCTCACGGCTTGTAGGTTCACCCCCGGGCTATGTTGGTTATGACGAGGGCGGGCAGCTCACCGAGAAGGTGAGAAGAAAACCCTATACTGTTGTTCTGTTTGATGAGATCGAGAAGGCTCATCCCGATGTTTTCAATATGCTGCTTCAGATCCTTGACGATGGAAGATTGACCGATTCAACAGGCAGAACTGTTGATTTTAGAAATACGGTTATCATCATGACATCCAATGTGGGAGCTAGGGAAATTGTGGAGCCCAAGAGGCTGGGGTTTGGAGCCAGTGAGGATAATGCGGCCAAGGATTATGAGGATATGAAGAAAAACGTTATGGGCGAGCTTAAGAAGACCTTCCGTCCCGAGTTCTTAAACCGTGTGGACGAGATCATAGTATTCCATCCTCTTAATCGTGAAGAAATCGGCCAGATAGCCCAACTGATGCTTGACGATGTGTCCAGGCGCCTGAAGGCCAGAAATATTACTGTCAACTATACTGATGAGGCAAAGGAGCACATCTCAGCCAAGGGATATGACAAGACCTACGGTGCCAGACCTTTGAAGAGAACCATTCAGGAACTGGTTGAAGACAAGCTGGCCGAGGAGATACTCGATGGTAATATAAAGGAAGGCGATAGGGTGACGATAGGCTTTGAAAACGGTCGAATGGCCTTTACCAAGGATCAGAACACGGCAAAGAAGTCTTGACGGTTTATGAATAAGCATTTTGCAGGAGGGGACGGTTTCTGCCCGATTATCGGCAGGAACCGTCCTTTTAAAATGCTTGGTTCGTCCACGGCTATTCATCAGGTAATGGCATAGAATATCACTGAGGTGATGGTGGTGTACACGCCAAAATTCCAGGAGGAATATGACAGGGAAATAGACCGTGAATATGCCAGAGCAGCCGCAAGAGAAGCTATGGAAGCGGAAAAGAAGAAAAAGAAGCAGGAAAAAGCGTTAAGGCAATCTCTGATTCAGGCTATTGTTTTTGGAATCTGTCTGTTCATTGCCTATCTCATGCTTAGGAGCTTCTTCAGGTAAGGGGTTGAAGGGATTAAAGAGCAAAATGGGACGGCAGATGAAATAAAGAGAGAATAACAGAAAAAAAGAGATATTAAGCGAGCTAGAGAGAGATATATGAAATTTAAGGATTATTGTTCTTGACATGGAGGGCTCTGCCTGTATACAATATAAAACGCCGCATGTGCGGCGGTTTTTTTGCAGAGCAAACCAGGTTGATTCCCGAATCCTTAAACCAACGGGATATACCACTAGCATATTATAGGGAGGGTAACTCATGAAGACATTTATGGCAAAAGCGGCTGAAGTCGAAAAGAAATGGTATGTTGTAGATGTTCAGGGTAAGGTTCTCGGCCGTGCCGCCAGCGAGGTTGCAAAGATTCTTCGCGGCAAGCATAAGCCGCAATACACACCCCATGTTGACACAGGCGATTATGTGATCGTGCTCAATGCGGACAAGATTGTATTGACAGGTAAGAAACTCGACCAGAAGTACTACAGACGCCATACCGGCTGGATTGGGCATTTGAAGGAGGTCAAGTACAGACGTTTACTGGAGACCAAACCTGAACGCGTATTTGAACTGGCCGTCAAGAGAATGCTTCCCAGCAACAGCCTGGGACGGGCAATGTTCAAAAAACTAAAGGTTTATGCAGGAGACAAGCACAACCATCAGGCTCAGAAACCTGAAGTGCTTGAGCTCAACATATAATTAGTGAGGGGAGGATTCTTAAATGGCTAAAGTACAGTATTACGGCACAGGCAGAAGGAAGAAGTCGGTTGCCAGGGTAAGACTTGTTCCTGGAAATGGCAATTTGACGATAAATAATAGATCCATTGATGATTATTTTGGGCTTGAGACCCTTAAAGTTATCTGCATGCAGCCGCTGGTTCTGACCGATACAGTAGGGAAGTTCAATGCTATTATCTCTGTTAAGGGAGGAGGATTCACCGGGCAGGCCGGCGCAATCCGCCATGGCATTGCCAGAGCATTGCTTAAAGCAGATGAGGAGTTCAGACTGCCGCTTAAAAAGGCCGGCTACCTGACACGTGATCCGAGAATGAAGGAAAGAAAGAAGTACGGTCTGAAAAAGGCTCGTCGTGCTCCCCAGTTCTCAAAGAGATAAT
>JAAYTP010000087.1 GCA_012518025.1 Clostridiaceae bacterium | reverse complement strand
GATTGCCAATCACCTGTACAGACTGCGGCATAGCCATTTGCAAACTCTCCGGCACCGGTATATTTGGGTGGTATAACAGTCTGATTCCTGGTATTTATGTAGCCATACAGCTCACCGTCAGAAACAATGGCCAGTCCATCGCAAAAGTAACCGGCATATGCATAAGCGGGCTCTATTACAGTCTCGCCCTCGGCACTTATATACCCCCATTTTCCGTCGGCTTCAAAGGGTAATATGATCCCATCAAAGTCCTGGGGTAAAACAGCTTCCCCCGTCCCCGGTTTCTGAGAACAGGCACCCAAGACCAGGATAATAATCAGCGAACAAAATGTTTTAAGAACTCTTTTGCCCATAGACGTCCTTCCTGTTTTTTTAGATTTTCCTGGTAACATACACTATACTACAGCATTGCCATAGTTTAATAAATACCATGATCATCAGAGGTTGACATCATCACACGGCATAACCATCAGTCTGTTACAGCCGCTCCCAAAACCATTCCTATTGATTCATTGATCACCAGATCGGCCCGGCGGTCATATGGGGTAGAGGATTTATTAATGAGAACAAGCTTGTCTCCGCTATAGTAATCAATAAGCCCGGCCGCCGGATATACGGCAAGGGAGGTCCCTCCAACAATCAGCATATCAGCCTTCTGAATGTGGGAGACAGCTCTGGACACAATACGCATGTCAAGACCTTCTTCATACAGTACAACGTCCGGGCGGACTATTCCGCCGCATTTTTTGCATTTTGGTACTGTTTCGGGATAGTCTGTCACATACTCAAGGCCATACTTCTCTTTGCATTTCAGGCAATAATTTCTATAAACCGATCCGTGGAGCTCCTGAACCTCACGGCTTCCAGCCATCTGGTGCAGGCCATCAATATTCTGGGTGACCACCGATTTCAAAAGCCCCCTCTTCTCCAGCTCTGCCAGTGCCATGTGAGCCCGGTTTGGCCTGGCCTGAGCAAATATGAGGTTATTCCTATAGTAATCGAAGAACTCCTCCGGGTGGGACATGAAAAAGGTATGGCTCAACAATTCTTCAGGTGAGCGCCCGTATTTTGTCAGGGTTTTATATATCCCGTCCTCGCTTCTGAAATCGGGAATATTGCTTTCGGTCGATACACCCGCTCCGCCAAAGAAAACCACATACTTGCTGCTTCTTAGCATGTCTTTAAGGTTTTGAATTTTCTCCCCGCTCAATACAAACACCCCCTAAAACCTTCACCATCATGGCTCACTAAACATTATAGCACTTTCTTCCTCCCAAATTATTGCCTGGATTAAATTATGGAAATATAAAATAAAGGCATCGATAGGTTCCTATCAATGCCCCCTTTTACTTTTATCGGGACTACCAGTTGCTCAGGTGCGAATCATTTTCCTTGCTCCATTCCTTGCAAAGCTCGATAGCCCTATCTTCAGGTATGGGCTTGCTTATATAATATCCTTGAGCCTTGTGGCACTTGTATTTTAAGAGGTAGTCCATCTGCTCCTTCTTCTCAACGCCCTCAGCCAAAACCACAAGACCCATTTTACGCCCCATCATGACAATGGTGTCAACAAAACTCTCCATCGTCTTCCCTGTACAGATGCTGTCAACAAATAACTTATCTATTTTCAGCGTATTGATGGGAAGCTGTCCCAGATAGCTCAGTGAGGAATATCCCTTCCCGAAGTCGTCCAATGCAATCTTTACCCCGGCTCTTCTTAATTGTAGAAGTCTTGTTCGGATGGTTTGGAAGGATTGCATCAGGATCGATTCAGTTATCTCAAGTTCCACCTGTTTAGGCTTTAGCCCAACCTCTTCAATGGTATCCAATACCATATCCACAAAATCATCCTGAAGCAGTTGAAGGATTGAAACATTGACTGCTATCATCAGGTTATGATAACCCATGTCATTCAGCTTTTTAAGAAACATGCAGGCATTCTTAAGCACCCATTGGCCGATGGGAATAATGAGATGGGTTTCCTCGGCAATACTGATAAAATCCAGCGGAGGTACCAGTCCCAATTCAGGATTGTTCCAGCGGATCAGCGCCTCGAATCCTGTAATCCTGCCCTCCAAAATGTCCACCTGTGGCTGATAGTGCAGGAAGAACTCATTGTTGACCAGAGCGCCTCTCAGATTCTTTTCTATTTTCACCCTCTTATCAAACTCGACCTGCAAATCCCTGTTATAGATGTAATACCTGTTCTTGCCCTCGGCTTTGGCCTTGTACATTGCCAGATCTGCATGCCGCATAAGATCTTCGGTGTTGGTTCCATGTTCAGGATACAGGGAGATACCAACGCTCACGGTAACATATAATGTGCTCCCGGCTATGGAAAAAGGTTTGGTAAAGCTGCGTACAACCTTATCCGCAAAGTTTTCCACATCCTTCATGCTCCTGGCATTGGGATAGCAGATGATGAACTCGTCGCCGCCAAGTCTGTAAATGGTCTGATTCTTTCTCAGTATGGTAGACAGCCTCTTGCCCATTCGGATGATAAGCTTGTCACCATAGGTATGCCCCAATGTATCATTGATAAACTTGAAATTATCAGAGTCAATGTATAAAAGGGCGCATAACCCATCTTTTTTAGTCTTTATTATTTTCTCCATATTCTCAAACAGGGACAGCCTGTTGGGAAGTCCGGTAAGCGAATCATTGTAGGCATTCTGCCGGAGCTTTTCCTGGATATCCCTCATTTCTTCATACTTAACACTTAGTTGGCCCTGGGTCGCAAAAAGCTCCTCATAGGTGACCTCCATCTCCTTATAGCTTTCCTGAAGCTTCTTCTCAGCCACTTTTAGCCTTCTGACATAGATGACCAGAACAATGATCAGTGCAGAGAGAATGGTTATAACACCAAATACAGCCAGAACAGCCAGCTTGTATGTCTCAAAAAAGGAGAAGGGTTTGTTGATTATCTCACTGTTTTCATCTACCCGGTCAAGGGGGATATCAAACCTGTCCAGCTGATTGTAATCATAAATAGCTCTAACGGTTTTCTCATCAGATATAGGAATATCTGAGGCAGATTCTCCGGCCAGTATGCGCAGAGCCATGCTCGCTGCAACCTCTCCCTGCATTCTACCGCTTAACATACTTCCCCCGATAGCACCATGGCCGATGGTGAAATCATAGAGGTTAAAAACCGGAACCTTGCTCAGCTGGCTTACCTTATGGCATAACTTCTCAAAGCTCATGCTTCTTCCTGCTTTATCGCTATAGAAGGATACAATGAAGACGGCACTGTCGGGTTCGGCCTGATCGATTGCATCGAACACCTCTTCATAGGTCATGTTATTGAGGCTTATACCCTCAATATCAGGCCTTATTTTTTTCAGTGTTGAAATAGCCAATTGCCCGGAGGACATGGCGCTTTCAGTATTATCATATACAAGATAGATTTTCTTAAGGTCTGGCATGGCTTCCACAGCCAACTTGATAGTGTCTCCGGGATCAACCTGTTCCAGAACGCCCGTCACATTTTCGTACCCGGGCAAAATAGAAGCAACCCCCATTTCATTTACACCGCAAAAAACCACTGGTGCGTTGGAAAAGAGTTCCGCTCTGTTTTTAAGCGAAAATTCAAGAGCTGCATCGTCCGATGTTATGATGGTATGAATTTTACGATCCTTATATTTATACCGGTAGTACTCTGAGAGGCGATCGAGATTTTCCTTTGTGGGGTAGTTCTTCCAATCCATGTATTCGATCGAGATATCCAACATGTAATCTGAGTTTTGCAGAGTATCTACGATCCCCTCTGCAACCTCCCGAGTCCAGGTAAATCCCTCATGATATGAGTTTAGGACAAGGATATGTTTTGGCTCTTCAATCTGGCGCGCACTTGTAGACACTGCGGTAATCATGCCAAGTATTGACACAAGAATAACAAACAAAATTAAATGCCTGGTCCCCTGTCTTAAACTCATATCATCACCATAATTCCATTTTTCTGGCAGTAAACACCTACTGCACTTTTCTTTT
>JAAYTP010000086.1 GCA_012518025.1 Clostridiaceae bacterium | reverse complement strand
TTTTCACCCTTTTCCCTGATGGTAAACCTTATGGGTGTTCCTTCAAACCCGAAATTGCGTCTCAAGATATTTTTAAGATAGCGTTCATAGGAAAAATGCATAAGTTCAATATCGTTAACAAACAGCACAAAGCTGGGAGGACGCACACCGGTCTGTGTCATATAATATATCTTCAGCCTTTTACCCTTGTCGGAGGGTGGCTGAACCATGGCAAGGGCTTCATTGAGTACATCGTTTAATACACCAGTCTGAATTCTGAAACTTGCCTGGTCAAAAACATAATCTATCAGCTCGAAGAGTCTGTCCACACGCTGCCCAGTTTCTGCGGAAACAAAGACTATGGGTGCATAGCTCATAAACTCCAGATCCTCTGCAACCTTTTTGCGGAATTCCTCCAGGGTTCCCGTTTGCTTTTCTATCAGGTCCCATTTATTCACTGCAATGATGGAGGCTTTACCCTGTTCATGGGCATAACCTGCTATTCTGGCATCCTGTTCGGTTACACCGTCCCTGGCATCCAGCATGATTATGCACACATCAGCCCGGTCAACAGCGGTCCACGAACGTATCACGCTGTATTTCTCTATATTCTCATCCACCCGGCTCTTCCGCCTGATTCCGGCCGTATCAATGAAAAGGTAGCGTTTTCCATCCACCTCAAAACGAGTATCGATAGCATCCCTCGTTGTGCCGGGCACATCGCTGACAATGACCCTGTTCTCCCCAAGAATCTTGTTGATGATTGAGGATTTGCCCACATTTGGCCTTCCGATGACTGCTACCTTAACTGAGTCATCTTTCTCCTCAGATTCGCCGGTATCCGGAAAGTGTTCATAGATAGCATCTAAAAGCTCCCCGATACCCAGACCGTGGATGGAGGATATGGGATAGATCTCACCCATACCAAGATTGTAGAACTCATAGATATCTGCAGGTGGCTGACCTGGGCTGTCCACTTTATTGACAGCCACCAGTACCGGTTTGGCTGCTTTTCGCAGAATATTCGCCACTTCCTCATCCAGAGCCGTCATGCCGGCTTTCATATCCACCAGCATGACGATAACATCGGCCATATCGATGGCGATATAGGCCTGATGGATCATTTGCTGCTTGATATAGTCATCGGTGTTGGTTTCAATCCCACCGGTATCGATCATTATGAATTTTTGACCTCTCCACTCGCTTTCGGCATAAATCCTGTCCCGAGTGACACCCGGCTTGTCATCAATAATGGATATTCTTTTTCCTGCCAGGTAATTAAAAAATGTCGACTTACCGACATTTGGCCTTCCGACAATGGCAACAACAGGCTTTGACAAAATATATTACCTCCGAATCACTCATCCCGATGTTGATATGCTATGTCCGTGGGAACAATTGCCTTCTATCATATACATTTTACCCGCTTTTCGTTAAGATATCAAGAAAGACAAAGAAGACAGAGGACGTCAGAACATAGTGTTTTCAGGGATTCCTGTATACACTTTCCGCGTTATCAATGACATCCATAAATGTCATGGAGGCCTTTCCTGTCTGTCATTGCGAGGAGGC
>JAAYTP010000085.1 GCA_012518025.1 Clostridiaceae bacterium | reverse complement strand
TTTTTCCCGACTCAAGTGAACGGGTTATTTACTTATTAGCACTCAACGTTGTTGAGTGCTAATACAATATTAAACAATTTTATTGTCATAATCAAATGGGCATATTTTTAGAATTCCATTGAATACCAATAATTATTCCCGGTTTGGCAAAAATATCTCACTATTGCTCGCGTTTTCTTATTAATTCTTCTGTTTTGATCGAATATGGTTCGTTTTATTTAGGATTATTCATTTCATAGATAAACTGAAGCCCTTGTAAGGATAAAAATGGGTTTACTTCATCAATGGTTTTGGATTCCGATGCGATGAGCCTGGCCATACCCCCGGTTGCCACAACCCTTATTCCCTGTTCGGCCATTTCCTGCTTCATCAGGTTGACAATATGATCCACCTGCCCAACGTAGCCATGCACTATTCCTGATTGCATACTGGTAACGGTGGTTCTTCCGATAATATGCCTTGGCTTGATAATCTCTATTCTCGGAAGCTTGGAAGCTTTGTCGAAAAGGGCTTCGGCAGAGATCTTTATACCGGGGCATATCACCCCTCCAAGATAATCCCGTTTGGAATTGATGGCACAAAAGGTGGTGGCCGTGCCGAAATCAACAATTATAACTGGACCACCGTAGAGTCTGAGAGCTGCGGCAGCGTTGACGATTTTATCTGAACCAACCTCCCGCGGGTTTTCATATTTTATATTAACACCGGTCTTAATGCCCGGCTCCACAAGAATGGGCTTTTTATCCATGTATTTTTTTATGGCGTTTGACATGGCATGCATGACAGGAGGCGCCACAGTACACATGATCACATCTGAGAGCATTGCGGGGCTGATCCCTGCATGCTTCAGCAATGACAGCAAAATCATTCCGATTTCATCGGAGGTCCGTTCCCTGCTGGTGGATATACGCCAGTTACCGACCAGCGATCCTCCCTGATAAACCCCTATGGCTGTATTGGTATTACCCACATCAATGACAAGTAGCATAGCGAACCAAACCTTTCCATGCTAAGCCCAGGTTTTGGGTCATATTACAGCCCAAGCTTAATGCTTTTGATTTGTTTGATTTCAAATTGGATATCTTTTTCTAACTGATCAATATCAGCCCGGATATCATCCACCGTCTCCTCCCGTTTTGCCCTGATGGAGCGATTGAGATGATCGTAGTGGGATCGGTTGTTCTTTCTGGAGAACCTACCGTGGCGATGATCTGAGCCTTCCCTGCCCATATTGTCATTGTTCTTCTGCGGATCCCTGCTCTTTGCACCGGCAGTTTGCCCGTTGGAAGGTCCGCGGTTTCTACTGCCCGAACCAATTCGTGTGACCGAAGTCTTTTTTTCCTGTCCACTGTGATTCCTGTTGTATGACCGTCTTCTGTTGTCCGGTCTGCGGTTGTTCTGATTATCATTATTTTCTCCATGCCTGTTCTGGTTTTCCATAACTTCCTCCCGCTTCATATTTCCCGTGTTGGGGTTAATACAAGCCCAATCCTCACTATAATATAACAATCCCATAAAAGGTTAAAGACCAAGTTTAAGCCTTGCTGAATTAATCGTAGCGCAGGCTGATCTCTCCTGAAAAAATCTCACGCATGCTGCCGTCTTCCAACTGTACCTTCAGCCTTCCATCCGCCCCAATATCCAAGGCCTTACCCCGCAGTATTTCCTGCCCCTGAATCAGTTCCACCATGCGGCCAAGGGTTATGGAGCGCTGCCGCCATTCCATGAGTATTGAGTCCGGCCCGTTCTCCAAAAAATTGTCATAGACCAATTCCAGTTGGTTGAGTATCTCCGCTGCCAGGCGTGTGCGATCCGCCGATCCGCCGTGCTTAAGATTCATCTTCAGCGATGTGGCCTTGTTTCTCAGCTCGAGTGGAAACTCCTCAAGGGTAGAGTGGGTGTTAAGACCAATCCCTGCAATCACCCATGAGACCCTTTCGGCCTCAGCCGAGAGCTCTGTCAGGATACCACAGACCTTCCTGCCGCCGATCAGGATATCGTTTGGCCATTTTATGCCGGGTTTTTCGTCAAGCATGGGTTCAATGGCTCTGCATACAGCGACAGCCACAGCAAGGGTGATGGTCTGAACATTCCCCGGGTGAAGCGGGGGTCTTAAAAGGACCGACATCCATATCCCCTTGTCGGCCATTGACTCCCATGCCCTTCCCAACCGGCCGCGTCCACGGGTCTGCTCATTTGCTATAACCACGGTTCCATGCACCGCTCCGGCATGAGCCAGGCTCTTCAAAAGGTTGTTTGTGGACTCCAACGATTCATAAAAACGCATATCCCGCCCTAAAAACTCTGTTTTAAGCAGGCTCTGTATGCCCGACTTCCCATAGCAGGCCTCATTTGACAACAGCCGATAACCCTTTTTGGTGGAAGCATCGATCAAATATCCTTCCCTCTTCAGGGCTGCAATCCTTTTCCATACCGCTGTTCTGGAGATGTTCAGTTCTCTGCTTAAAAAAGCCCCCGAGACGTAACCGTCTTTGGCGGCAAGCAGGGAAAGTATGTCTCCGCTACTGACATGGTCGTTGCGTTTCATTTCCTTCTTATCTATAAAAACTCCTCCATCATCAAGGGGTTCTGGTGACAATGTAAGCATCGGTTTCGGGATCCACGAAAACTGTAATCCCCAGCTCCTGGTTTTCCATGCGGTACATGCTTCCCTTTGATTCACGATGGCAGCAATAAGCATAGATCAGGGTATTGCCCGAATCCTGATGCTGCTGTTCAACCTGTTCCAGGAGATTACCCAGGTATAGTGATTCCGAGCTTTCAAACAGCACCGGAGTGTCCTGCACTTTGCCCGTTACTTCAATCTGATCCGGCAGGATAGATGTGAAAACAAGGCATTCAGGATTTCTGAAAACCCCGAACCGATAATCGGAGAGCGGCACCAATGTCCTCAGATAACGCTCCATCAAGGATGGTTCAATAAGTCCCATCCGATAGAGGTCTGAATCACCCACCCGGCATTCCGAGGGGTCCAGATCAAGTCTTATACAGCGGTAGGACTTATCCCTGGATTTATCAGGATCATCCCAGGGATTGATCAATACACGCATAACCTTCCGCTGCCCCATGGGATCACCGAAATCCAGTTCCCGGTCGTACCACTGGGAAAGCTTGATACCGCAATCGATGATGTCGCGTATGCTATCTGCTGGCACATAACGGTATAAAACAGACATATTTAAAACCCTCGCAAAGTTTTGCCCATTTAATCCCTTCTCCGATGAGTATCTGACAAAGACCGGCAATTCTCCATTACTGATATAGATTATATAATTTTTTTGAGGGATAATCAAACGCCTGTGCCTTCTGGCAACATTTCCTGACAAGCTTTGTCCTGTTGATCCGACCAGACCTGCCCGTGGTATAAAAGGCCTGGAAGGCACATATTACAAGGCATGGAGCAAATGCATACCTTTGCAGGCCATATTTGGTAATATAAGTGTCTTCAGCCTCCAGCTTTTATGGGAAACATGCATAAATCCTTGACTTTATCAAAAACGCGTTATAAAATGATGACGAAATTTTGTGCAGGAGGTAATACCTTATGAACAAGGCTGAACTCATAAGTGCTGTAGCACAGCAAACCGGTCTTACCAAAAAGGATAGCGAAGCTGCTATCGACGCATTCGTTTCTGTTGTTGAAGACACATTGTCCAAACAAGAAAAGGTTGTTCTTGTCGGATTCGGTACCTTTGAGGTAAAAGAGAGAGCCGCAAGGAAGGGCCGTAACCCGCAGACCAAGGAAGAAATCATGATTCCTGCTTCCAAAGCCCCTGTTTTCAAGGCAGGCAAGGCTCTTAAGGACAAGGTTAACGGCTAAACATGATCCATACGGTCAGGAAGTAAAAAGAGGCCCGTTGTGTGAGGCCTCTTTTCTGTACTCTTATGTCACTTTCTCTCTTTTCTCACAAACAGGGTACCGATATTCTCCCCCTTCAGAATGTCCAAAACCGTGGCAGGATCCCTGCCGTTGGCAATTACCATGTTGACACCGGCCTCTGTGGCAATCATCGCAGCACCCAGTTTGGTAATCATTCCTCCAGTTCCCCTGCTGGTTCCCTCTCCTTCGGCATACCCCAGAACTGTATCATCAATATCCTCAACGATTGATATCAGGTTGCATTCCTTGTTCTTCCCGGGGTTTTTATCATAAAGACCGTCGATATCGGACAGAATGATTAACAGATCGGCAGATACCAGTTTGGCCACCACAGCAGAAAGGGTATCATTATCACCAAACATGTTCAAATGCTTTATCTCGTCTATAGATACGGTATCGTTCTCGTTGACTACAGGAAGAACTCCGAACTCCATAAGGCTGTTAAAAGTATTCATAACATTCATCCTTTTAACCTCATAGTCCAGATCGGCCTTGGTCAGCAAAACCTGGGCAACGGTATGGTTGTAGGCAGCGAAGAGACGGCTGTAGATATTCATAAGCTCACATTGGCCAATGGCAGCCAGGGCCTGCTTCATACCCATTACTTCAGGCCGCTTCCTCAGATTAAACTTCCCCATCCCCACACCAATGGCTCCGGAAGACACCAGAACAACTTCCTTGTTTTCATTCATCAGTTCGGCAATGGTCAGTGCCAGCCTGTCCATCCTCATCAGATTCATCTTCCCATTATCATGGGTCAGCGTTGACGTGCCAACCTTGATAACGATCCTATTAGCGGATCTCAACATTTCTCTACCCTGCTCCATAACTAACACCCCATATCAAATAATACAAATCCACGTCAGTACTATTGTGTTTACTACACTTTGGTTGCCAGAGCCGTCAATCGTATACCAGCCTGTTATCCTCGGGAAATAATAATCGCTGAATCATATGAATCATCACCACAAATTGACAAAGACGGCCATAAAAATCGATTTACTCAACAGGTTTCTCCAGAATTCTATCCGGCTCCAAAACCTTGCACCGGGCCGGATTTGACCAATAATCAGTCATTCTTTACACCTCTTGGTGAATAATATATTATAGGCATAGATTCATATGATTGTTGGGCCAGACTAAATCCTAACCCCCCGGTGGTTTGGCCTTTTTTTTATTCCCGATGAGCTAAAGCCTGATCAACTCTATGTCGCCAAGGGCTCCCACAAACTCACCTATGATCACCAATGCCCCCATTACACCTGGCTTGCCGGCTATAAAGTCCAGTGCTTCTTCAACGTCCTCCGATGTCTTAACCCTGTTTCCCAATGCGGTGGCACAAGCATCGGCAAGTGATACATCCTTTGACACTACCAGAGCCGCATCCGCTTTGCCGAAACTCAGGGAATGCCCTACCGTCCCCGATGAGGTACATATCCCACAGGGGGACATTTCCTTCCTAACCAGAAGTCCTATCTTTCCACTTAAGGGAGAATTTCCGGCATATATCCCTATCCTCCTGTCGGTTCGGCTGTGGAGGAATATGTCACCGCCATTTTCCACGATGACCTCCCCGGACTTTTCAAGAAGTCTCTCGCCCACAAACCTTGAAACGGCTCCGGCCACAGCAGCCATTGGGCCTACACCCGCGATCCTCGCTGCCTGGCACATGTCGGCCACAATTTTCGGGGCATCGGTGAGGGGAGCGACCGGCTCCAGACTATGAAGGAATTCAGGATGCTTTCTGATATAATCCTCAATTATGCTCCTGCATTCCCTTATGGCTTGAATTGCCTCTTTGCGCAGATCGGCCCAGGCGCCGATGCAAAGGTCGGTTTCATCAACCGTAGCATTAAAAAACACGAGATTTTCGGCTTTATAGTCATCCCTGTAAAAGCGTCTGGTACCCATGGTGCTTAATCCTGAAGGCTCATAACGTTCAGAGGACATGCCTTGGTGCACAATCCGCATACCAGGCATTTCTCCTTGTGGAATTCCAGGCTCCAGGTCTCACCCGACATGGTCAGGGCATGGGAAGGGCAGACCGCCGTACATGCACCACAGTGGACACATAATTCTTCATGCCATATCAGCTTTTTATTAAACAGCCTGTATTCAATGCCCTGTCGCTCAATGAACTTAAGGGCGTCATCCAGGTTTTGTTCTTCTCCTGATACATCTGCCACCAGTTTTCCTGTTTTGTTGAGGCTGATATCGGCATGCAGGATGTTAACCTGTAGATCAAACTCCTTAATCAATGTGCTGACAAGGGGTACCGTGATCTTGTTTAATGGATAATATATACTGATTTTAATGGTTTTCATAGATAACCTCCACCTATTCTCCCCTGATTTCAAGGCTATTGAGCCGTTCCTTCCTGTAAGGGAGCTTTTCTACCGGCTCGCTCAAAAGGAAATTGCCGCTTCTTATCCAGTTTTTCAATTCTCCCGCTATTTCACGAGCCATTTTGAGGCTGGACAGAGGTGCGGTGGGAACCTGCCTGCCCTTTATTTCAACCCAACCACTGCGCAGGGTCTCATAGTCAAAACGTATTCCCAAATCTTCACGGCCGCTCTTATCCACAAGAGTCGTCACGATATCCCTGTTTCTGACTGCAGTCCTTAAAAGCATATCCTCATCCAGTATGGGAATTGGTATTCCCACTCCTACAAAAAGGCTTACGCCATATCGGTCGTAGATAGCCGCCCTGATGTATCTGCTGCTCATCTTCTTGGCGTCGCCGATCAGAGCCAGGGTAGCCGCAAGATTAACAGGAGTCCCATTTTCAAGGCGTTCCTGTCCGGGATCATGCTGGGTTCCCTCCCAGGCTATATAGCCCTGGGTACCTCCAAGAAATATCCGGGTGCCAATGCCTATGGTCCGGTATTCCGGATCATTCATCAAGGGGCTCAGTTCACCGGATGTGGAGTAGGTAACATTGCCAAAGTTGGGCAATAGGGTTCCCATATAGGTGTACATGATTCTATCTGAAGAATTGGTGGCTGCAGGATAGTTCTGGTAGCAGTTCCTCGGGTTGAAAAGATACGCCTGATTCACATTGTTTTTATTGATGGTGGTTCTGATATCACGCCTGGGATAACAGTCAGTCCCGCGGCTTTCCGCATAAAGGCGGATATCCTTGCCCTCTATAAAATCCTGTATGACATGGGCGCCGCCATACTGCATTCCCTGGTGCTCCGATAGTTCGGTAGCTCCCACATAGGCATCAACTGCAGCAATGCCTGAGAAGACAGGAACATCGTTTAGCCAGGTTCTGGTCATCTTTATGCCCGGTTTGGAGTGTCCGAAATTTATGAACATGCCACTGGAACACATAGGTCCAAAGGTTCCCGTGGTCACCACGTCCACTTCCTGGGCAGCCTTCTTGATTCCCTTCTCCTCCACAAGATCGATGATCTCTTCAGCTGTGACAACCACAGCCTTCCGGCTCTTTATTCGCTCATTGATTTCTGCAATTGTTTTCATAGCTAACCCCACCATACATTCCAAATTGTCTCTTACCAAGAGTTAAACCCAATTATAAACTTTTACGCCCTATAATTCAATTGGTTAGTTTTATGAATTCATAACACACCTCAGGGCTTCAAGCTACCCCTGCCACTTGGAGCGCGGATACCCGCCGGCAAACCCCGCTCAATAATAAAGAAACCGGAAGCACGCTTCCGGTTTCACCTGATCAGTTAAATGCCTTCCAGAAATCACCCTCGGTATCAATGAGATCCATGATCTCTGAAAATGGAATATAGAACTCGGGTAGCCCAGCCGCATAGGGGGCAATTTCATATTCCCCAAAATAAATGATCAAGCCGTCATTCTCCAGATGAAAAGCCTGTATCTGCTCCGGTTCAACATAATCCTGAAAATATCTTTCCGGTTCTTCCTGCATACCCTCGGTCACCTTCTCACTCAAACGTTTCCGGCCTGCCTCCGGTGATATGAAAAGGTCATCAATGGTATAGATCTTTCCGTCCCGGGTATTGACATATGTATTACCCCAGTAATATCCGCCGTGAGCCGCACCGAACCAGTACTCGTAAAGTCCCAGTTCGATATGCATTAAGTCCTTATTGATCATCACCGAGCAGTTCACGTCGAGGATCGGGAAGAAATAGGGGTCTTCGGCATCGGGTTCGAGGTAACTCCAGTACCCTTTTGCTTCCTCTTCTATAATCTGGTTCAGCTCATCCTGAAGCCCGGTATCCTTCAACCCTTCAATGATCGTGTAAGTGATGGTAGAACAATCATGAGGGAACCAGGTGACAGTTCGGGTTCTGACTCCGTCCTCCAGAAAAGTAAGCCCCTCGTCCTTCATCAGGATGTTCCCTGCCCGGTCGGCTACCGTCGTATGGCCGTTGATGGTACCTCTTAGCCTGGATCCGTCAGCCAGCATGAGTCCACGGCCGCTGAATTCCGGCAGATGGGTCGCCCTGTCCAGTTGAGCATCAAGATAGTATATCCTGTTGCCATCACTGACACAGGTATACTTCTCATCAAAGCTGTCCATTTCCACAAAGATCCATTCGGTGTTTCTTTTCAGATCACTGCTGAAGAGAGCCTTTTTACAATATTCCTCGTACATGGGCGGCATATATACGTCCTCTTTCAGCTTTTCACCTACTATAAATGAACCGTTGCGCGCTCTGCGGATGACACAGTACTCCGGCTCCAGCACATAATTTCCCTGGGTATCGATGATACCGTAGGAGGTGTTCACCCCGTCAACAGCCACAATGGCAAATCCATTCCTGAAGGGTTCTGCAATGCGGAACCGTGGTTCAATGACCCTGTTCCCATCCATATCCTCATAACCAAAAAGACTATTCTCCTCAACCATGCGCAGACCTGATGAAAGCTTGTCGGTAAGGTCATTCCCCTGCTTGTCGATCAGTATAGTGGGACCACCGTATTTATTTGATACCCTTGCCACACCATCGAGAAAAATACTAAATTCCTTATAGGGGAGTTCTAGAACCATGTTCCCGCTTTTATCGATATAACCTGCGGACCCATCTTCCCGATACACTCTGGACAGCCCGTCGCTGAAAGGATAAATATAATCGGGCTTCTCAAACAGGAACTCTCCCTTTTCGTCATAGGCTCGGGCAACGGTGCCTTCGCCATAGATCTGCGCGATAAATACACCATCCCCATAGGTGATGAAATCGGCCTCCGGACTTACCACGAATTCTCCTGTCCTGTCTATAAGCCCTAGTTTGCCGTTGGTATCACCGACAACGGCCAGGCCGCATGCTAAGAAGGACTCAGCACTGCCATGCTGAGGCTGGATGACCACATTACCCGCTTCGTCCATATACCCGTATACCAGATCAAATCCCAGGTTCTGGGCAAATGGAATCAATTCGCCATCAGATTCAGTCTTTTCATCGGCGACAGGGGGTTCAACCGTGAGTTCCGGGCTCCTAGTGTCTACAGGCGGTTCGCTGTAGGGTATCTCGCTCTCTTCCACGGCCACGGTGTACCTTCCGCATCCCGTGACAACCACGGTTATGACAAGCAATAATGTCACAAGAATACTTAATCTGCGCAACATAGCCTCTTACCTCCATTAATGCAAAGCCGGCCTGTCGTAATTCCCTGTTACGTATATGGCAAGCCGGCTCAAACACTCAATCTCCTTCATCTGATTGTACCAGAAACAAGGGAGAATTTTAATCCTCTGTGGGTTATATTCCCACTGCTCAGGCCTTTTTCTGGTTTCCTGACAACAGTTTTTTCAAAAATTGTCCGGTGTAGGAAGTCTCCACCTCAGCAATTTCTTCAGGTCTTCCGCAGGCCACAAGCTGTCCTCCCCTGTCACCGCCCTCCGGACCCAGATCAATGATATGATCGGCGGTTTTTATAACATCCAGATTGTGCTCAATGACCACCACAGTATTGCCTGTATCCACCAGCCGCTGCAGAACCTGGATAAGCTTGTGGACATCGGCCATATGAAGGCCGGTGGTGGGCTCATCCAGAATATACATGGTCTTACCGGTAGCTTTTCTGGACAACTCGGTTGCCAGCTTAACACGCTGCGCCTCGCCTCCTGAAAGGGTGGTGGCGGACTGTCCCAGGCGGATATAGCCGAGACCTACTTCATGCAGCGTCTGCATCTTTCTCTGAATTCTGGGTATGTTTTCAAAAAACTCAAGGGCTTCGTCCACCGTCATATCCAGCACATCAGAAATGTTTTTTCCCTTGTATTTCACATCCAGTGTCTCGCGGTTGTATCGCTTACCCTTGCACACCTCACAGGGTACATAAACATCAGGTAGAAAGTGCATTTCGATCTTTATGATACCGTCACCGGTACATGCCTCGCATCTGCCGCCTCTGACGTTGAAACTGAAGCGCCCGGGTTTATAACCCTTCATCTTGGCGTCCATTGTCTCGGCAAACAAACTGCGGATGAAATCAAAGACCCCGGTATAGGTGGCTGGATTGGAACGCGGGGTTCGTCCAATGGGCGACTGGTCAATATTTATCACCTTGTCCAAATGTTCCAGACCCAGCATATCCCGATGCAGTCCGGCTTTGGTTTTTGCACGGTTCAGTTTGTTGGCAAGTTTCTTGTAGAGTATCTCGTTGACCAGCGAACTCTTGCCCGAACCCGATACTCCTGTAACACAGGTAAAGATGCCCAAAGGGATATCCACATCTATGTCCTTGAGATTGTTCTCTTTAGCTCCCAAAACTCTGATGACCTTCCCGTTGTAGTCCCTCCTTTTTTCGGGCACCTCTATTTTTACAGCACCGCTCAGATACCGCCCCGTAATGGAGTTGGGGTTTTGTTTAATCTCTTCAACATTTCCCTGAGCTATGATTTTTCCGCCATGCTCCCCCGCACCGGGACCCATATCGATAATGTGATCAGCCGCATACATGGTTTCTTCATCATGCTCCACCACCAGCAGTGTGTTCCCCAGATCCCTCAGACGCCTGAGGGTTGCAAGAAGACGCTCGTTGTCTCGCTGATGAAGCCCGATACTGGGTTCGTCAAGTATATACAAAACTCCCATCAGCCCGGAGCCTATCTGGGTTGCCAGTCTGATGCGCTGTGCCTCACCGCCGGATAGGGTACCCGCAGCACGGGAAAGGGTCAGATAGTCCAGACCCACATCCACCAGGAACTTAAGGCGCGCTTTGATCTCTTTAAGGATCTGTGCGGCTATTGTGGCATCCCTGGTTCCCAGCTTCAGGTTTTTGAAAAAATCCATGCACTCCCGAACCGACATGAGGGTGATTTCGTGGATATTCTTCCCTCCCACAGTAACCGCAAGGCTTTCTTTCTTAAGGCGCCGTCCCTGGCATCCCGGGCAGGGAGTCTGGCTCATAAAGGATTCGTAATAGTCCCTCATGGCATTGGATTTGGTTTCCCGGTAACGCCTTTCCATGCTGTTGATAATCCCCTCGAAAGTACTCATGAAGCTCTCTTTGCCATATCCTCTGTCATACTCCACCCGGATCTTCTCTTTTCCGGTGCCAAAGAGGATCTTGTCCAGGGTCTCTTCCGGCAGATCCTTTACGGGAGTATCAACACTGAAACCATAGTGCTTGGCCATGGCATCCAGATACATCCGTCCGTAGCTATCCCCGTTGGTGAAATTAAAGCCTCCGCTTGCAATGGCTCCCTCTGCCATGGATTTGGTTCTGTCAGGAATCACCAGATCCGGATCTATCCTGAGCAGCATGCCCAGCCCGTCACAATCGGGACAGGCACCGTAAGGGTTGTTGAAGGAAAACATTCGCGGTGTAAGCTCCTCAATGCTGATACCGCAATCCGGACAGGCATAGTTCTGACTGAACAGCATCTCTTCCTTGCCCATGACATCTATAATCAGAAGACCGCCAGCAAGATTCAATGCACTTTCTATTGAATCGGTAAGCCGCTTTTGAATTCCTTCGCGGATGATGAGCCTGTCCACCACTATTTCAATGGTATGCTTCCTGTTTTTATCCAGGCGTATCTCATCCTCTATTTCCATTACCTCTCCGTCAATCCGGATTCGGATATAGCCGTTTTTTCTGGCATCCTGAATGAGTTTTGTATACTCACCTTTTCTTCCCCGGACAACGGGCGCCAGAACCTGGATACGCGCTCCTTCTTCCAGGGTCATAACCGCATCCACCATCTGATCCACCGACTGTTGGGATATCTCCATACCGCATTCCGGACAATGGGGAACACCAATCCTCGCAAACATCAATCTGAAATAGTCGTAGATCTCGGTAACGGTTCCCACAGTGGACCGGGGATTTCTGGAGGTTGTCTTCTGGTCTATGGATATTGCTGGTGAAAGCCCATCTATGGACTCCACATCAGGTTTCTCCATCAGCCCCAGGAACTGCCTGGCATAAGAGGAGAGGGACTCCATATAGCGTCTCTGCCCCTCTGCGTAAATGGTATCAAAGGCAAGTGATGATTTACCTGAACCGCTTATCCCTGTAATCACAACAAGCTTGTCCCGTGGTATCTCAACCTCGATATTTTTAAGATTATGCTCGCAGGCTCCTCTTACTATGATATTGTTCTTCATGATTGTTTCTTCCTTCTTTATCGCTGCATGTGACATATTATATACTCTTTCCGTACCTTTTTAAGGCATACTTATTATACCGAACATATGTACGGAACACAATAGACCCGTTGACCCGAGCAAAAAAGGCACTGTGGAGTTTTTTCTCCATATGCCTTTAGTTAGAACAGCATGTTTTCAGCCTTTCCATGAAGAGTAGCATAGAATCAGGCGCCTTTTGCTTCCACAAATTTTTTTTTGAATCTCTTGGATCTTGAAAAATACAGAAACCATAGGGCACTGAATGTAAGGGTATAGATTATCGGATAGATCAAACCTATTCTTGAAAGCTCCTCTATACTTCTGAACTGCTGGGGACCGCTCCCAATGAGCCTTTCATCACTCACATTCCGAAGATAAACCACCACGATGCTGAATACAGTAAACAGCACCCGAATGACAAGGTAAACCTTTGCCACTTTTGCTGTACCCTCTTTCAATCTATAGCAATATACAGCGGTGTATAGAATGGATAAAATGTAGAGCACTCCCGTTGCAGCAAAGACCATTGCCACCATTGGTACAGTCTTAAATACGCCGTACACCTGAAGAGTAAGGGCTACAGCAATCGAGCCATCAATGGTGATGACCATGATAATGAAAAGAATCAGCAGACCCCGCTTCTCATCATCGTATTCAAAAGGCTTCCTGAATTCGTCCATGAAAAATCCCTCTCTGATATATTACAATATCAGGCATATGTTCACTGGTCAAGAATTTTCCGATGGACTTTTCAGTTGTAAAGCGGGCGTCTGCGAAGCTTGCTATATCGTAAAGTTCTGTACATATTCTTTCAGGGTTGTAACACTCCTGTTGGCCTTCCCCGCCATCTCAACAACATCACCGCTCTTATCGGTCACGCGGGAAATCATTTCTGCCAGTTCTGACGTACCCGTAGCTCCTTCATTTGCTGCTATTGACACATCATTAATGGCCTTCATCAAATTACTGATGGAAGCCATGAGCTGTTCTGATGTGGAGCTGACATCCTGCATCATATTGTTTACGTACCGGGCATCAAGATCATATTGTTCGCCGGTTTCAACCAGATTATCATAGTCATGAACGACCCTCTCACCTATGAAGGCAACTATGCTCTCCGAACACTTTACAAGATTCTCGACAGCCTCGGTTACCGTTCCTGTAACCTGCTGGATTTCTTCCACAGTATTTTTGGAGTCCTCGGCAAGCTTTCTGATCTCATCTGCCACCACTGCAAAGCCGGTGCCATATTCCCCTGCTCTTGAAGCCTCTATGGCGGCATTCAGTGAAAGCATATTTGTCTGGACTGCCACCTCCAAAATTGCATCGGTCAAAAGTTGTATCTGTTCTATGGACCTGGAGTTATTAATGGCCGTTTCCAGATCCTTTTGGCTCTGACCCAGAAGCTCAAGGGCAGTTTTCTTTGACTCTATTGCTTTCTGCCTGAGGTCGGCGGCACGCATCTTTATTTCTTCTGCGGTCCTGCTTCCTTCAGTGGCTCTTTTCGCCATATTATCAACCGCCGCCTCAATCTGTACAGATGTTGCATTCATTTCCTGAAGTGAGGCTGCGGTTTCCTGCATCCCGGCAGAAAGCTGCTCCGTGGTAGCGGAGGCCTCCTGCATATCTTCCTTGAGATCATCCATGTTGTTCACTGTAGCCATAAGTGCTTCATCTATACTTTCCGATTCTTCCAGGATGGTTTTTAAGGCCCGGGATATTTGGAATCGAGGAATGAAAGCCCCATGCGGCTCATTTCCACGGTATTTTCCTGTAACTGTACTTCATAGGATTGTCTCATACCACCTGTCATCAGAAGAGATATGAATGTTGAGAAAATGAGAAGAATAACCAGAAAGGTTGTGATAAGCTTACCCTTCAGCTTCATGTAGTAGCCCCCCCGTTATACGCTTAAGATGCTGCAAAGCAGTTTACTACTCCATTATGCGACAATCTGATTTTTCCCACAATACAGGCTTTGGCTTTTTCAGGAGAACTTTGACCATATTTGCCGATGCGTGATATAATGCCGGATCAGTTTAACTTGACATTGGGAAAAACATATTGATATAACAGTGTTTGAAAGAAGGGGGTATGATGTGTGTCAAACATGTTTCTTCGGTTTCCCCAAGGCAGAACCAAAACCCTCACATTGAGCTACGATGATGGTGTGGAACAGGACATGCGCCTAGTTGAAATAATGAACAGGCACGGGCTCAAGGGCACTTTCAACCTAAACAGCGGATTGTATGCTCCTGAAGGCAGGGTTCATCCCGAGGGACAAATCCACCGCAGGATGACAGAAAAGCAGGTTACCGAAACCTTTCTGAACTCCGGGCATGAAATCGCCTGCCATGCCCTGACCCACCCCTTCCTTGATCAGTTGCCGCCAGCCATGGTGGCAAGGGAGATTATAAGGGACAGGGAGAACCTGGAGAGGCAGTTTGGCACCATTGTCCGCGGCTTTGCCTATCCCTATGGCACCTACAGCGACAGCGTTATAGAAACTATTAGATCCTGCGGCATCGTCTATGCCAGAACAGTGGAATCCACCAACAGCTTCAGAATACCAACAGACTGGCTGCGCCTTGCGCCCACCTGCCACCATGATTCCAGGGAACTTATGACACTTGCCGAAAAGTTCTGTGATGGCAAGGTGAGCCGCGAGCCCTGGCTCTTCTATCTGTGGGGTCACAGCTATGAGTTCGAAGCCAACAGCAACTGGCATGTCATAGAGGAATTTGCCCGATACATGGGAGGCAGGGATGACATCTGGTATGCCACCAATATTGAAATATACGACTACATCGATGATTATAACCGGCTTCAGTTCAGCGCTGAAGGTACACGTATCAAAAACCCCACCGCAAGGAAGCTCTGGTTTGAAATGGATGGAAGGCTATTTGACATAGCCCCCGGCCAAATCATGGAGATATCATAAAGAACTGCTGAAAGCGGGATGTAACATGTGGAACATCCCGCTCTTCTCTTCTCATTTCTCGAAAATCGGATAGGTCTGAAGATACCCCAGTGAAAACACTCCATGGCTTGTTAAGAAGGCAACTCCGTATCCGTCCCTTCCATCCCTCACCCTGAAAGGGACCCAGCCTTCCACGATGGAATAAGGCTCTATGGTATAGGGTAAACCTTTCTCTCCCAAAAGGGACATATCCTCTTCGGTGAAGTCCACCCTGAGCCCTCCGCCGCTGGTGATGAGCCTGTCGATTGTCATTACTTCATCAGAGGTATTGGCTATCCTGACTTTAAACAGGGGTGAGTACGCAGGTGCCCCAATTGATAATGTCATCTATGGTGAAAGGTGTTTGAGGATCCATGGTCAGATCAGGCAGCTGTTTCATGGGGATAAGCTCTATAATGCCGCTACCCGCATCTTCCCCTGCTCCCTCTATATCACCTGCAGAGGTATCGTCTTCTATTGGAGATTCATTTGAATCATCTCTCACATTTTCCGTAACAT
>JAAYTP010000084.1 GCA_012518025.1 Clostridiaceae bacterium | reverse complement strand
TTGTCAAGAGCTTTTTTCACCTTTGTTTTGCTCTTTTCCATAATCACTGCGGCGGAATACAAGTTTAGCACGGCTGCCTGAGCCTGTCAAGATTATTATTCCTTCCAAATGTTTAATCATGCGCTTTTGGCTCCGGCAACAGCAGCTTTAATATATTACTGCAGATCCAATATAAAGTCAAGAATAAAACGGCATTATCATTTATGGTATTTAGAGTAAACAGATGCAGAGGCTGGCTGCGGTACTCTGACAGGCCTGGCGGTATAAATATATGGACATCCTGTGCTGTTTATGACGGGATGTCCATATCTTATTTCACATATTCAAACCGGTTCTACTTATCATCTGTTTCTGATGCGGCTGGATTATTCAGATTCATCGTTTTCGTTTGCTGAGTTTTCATCATTTTCATCCGAGCCGTTATCATTCTCCTCTTTAACATCGGGCGTAAGCCTTGCTAGGGATACCACCCGGTTGTCTTCAGATGTCCGCATGAGGGTGACACCCTGGGTGACCCTGCTCAATATACTTATTTCATTGACATGCATACGAATGATGGTACCATCCGTGCTTATAAGCAAAAGATCATCTTCTTCATTGGCGGCAACCGCTCCGATAAGATATCCGGTTTTTTCTGTAACCCTGTAGGTTAAGATACCCTTGCCACCCCTTGACTGAACCTTGTATTCATCAAACTCGGTTCTCTTTCCAAATCCATTCTGTGTAACAACAAGGAGCGTGGTATCGGGTAAATGCTTCAGCATGGCGATGACCTCGTCTCCCTCTTCCAGGCGAATCCCTATGACTCCCATGGATGTGCGACCCATCGGCCTTACGTCTTTTTCATGGAATCGGATGCTCATCCCGTTGCGGGTAATGAGGATGATATCCTCTGTACCGCCGGAGAGCCGGGCTTCTATAAGCTCGTCACCTTCTTTGAGAGTAATGGCCTGTATACCGCCCTTACGGACATTTTCATATTGCTTCAGAGGCGTTTTCTTAACCATACCATTCTTTGTGGCCATGATAAGATACGCATCCTTTTCATCACCATCCAGGCGGATAAAGGCGTTAATCTTTTCTCCTGCATCAAGTTCAAGAAGGTTTACGATGGCTGTGCCCCGAGCCTGTCTGCCGGCCTCCGGTATCTGCCATGCTCTCAGCTTGTACGCCCGTCCCTTATTGGTAAAGAACAGGATATATTTGTGGGTTGTGGTGGTAAACATGTCCACCACGATATCGTCCTCCCTGGTGGTGAGTCCGGCTATACCCTTTCCTCCTCTTTTCTGGGTCTTATATGCGCTACTGGAAATGCGCTTGATATAGCCGAACCTGGTCAGCGTCACCACGATGGGCTCATCTTTAATAAGGTCCTCCATATCTATTTCAGATTCTTCGGCGGTAATGCTGGTACGCCTTTCATCACCGTACTTCTGCTTGATCTCGATCAGCTCATCCCTGATAATCCCCGACACCAATTCAGGCTTTGCAAGAACATCTCTGTAATAGGCAATCTTCTCCTGAAGATCACGATATTCGTTTTCAATCTTCTCCTGCTCCAGGGCAGTCAGCCTTCCCAAACGCATATCAACTATGGCCTGAGCCTGTTTTTCGCTGAAGCCAAATCTTGCGATTAGGTTTTCCTTGGCCATTGCCTCTGTTTTTGATGCCTTTATGATGCTGATTACCTCATCGAGATTATCAATAGCTATTTTCAGGCCTTCCAGAATATGAGCCCTGGCTTCCGCCTTCTCCAGATCATACCTGGTTCTTCTGCGGATTATCTCTTCCTGATGCCGGATATAGTATTGGATGGCCTCCTTGAGATTGATAACCTTGGGCTCAAACTTTCCGTCGGCTGTCTGCACCAGTGCCAGCATATTGACACTGAAGGTATCCTGCATCTGAGTAAAGGAATAAAGGCGGTTTAAAACAACATTGGCATTGGCATCACGCTTAAGTTCTATTACTATACGCATGCCTTCCCTGTCGGATTCGTCCCTAAGGTCCGATATTCCCTCTATCCTCTTATCCTTTACAAGCTGGGCAATCCTTTCTATAAGACGTGCCTTGTTGACCTGATAAGGAAGCTCGGTGACAACAATTCTCTGCCGGTTACCAGTATGCTGCTCTATTTCAGCAACAGCCCTGACAACGATCCTTCCTCTGCCGGTGTTATAGGCATCCCTTATGCCGCTCTTGCCGAGTATGGAACCACCGGTAGGGAAATCCGGACCTTTGATGATTTCGTTCAGTTCATCAATGGTGATATCCGGGTTGTCGATGTTTTTTATTATACCGTCTATTGTTTCAGTGAGATTATGGGGCGGTATGTTGGTAGCCATTCCTACCGCAATTCCTGATGAACCGTTGACCAATAGATTTGGGAACCGTGAAGGAAGAACCACCGGCTCTACTTCATGCTCGTCAAAGTTTGGTTTGAAATCAACGGTGTCTTTGTTGATTTCCCGCATCATTTCCATTGCAATTTTGGAAAGGCGTGCCTCTGTGTACCTCATGGCCGCCGGGGCATCGCCATCCACCGATCCAAAGTTTCCGTGGCCGTCCACGAGGGTATATCGTAGAGAGAAGTCCTGAGCCATGCGAACCATACTGTCGTATACGGCTGCATCACCATGGGGATGGAATTTGCCCAAAACCTCTCCCACTGTTGTGGCACACTTTCTATAGGGCTTATCCGGTGAGAATCCAAGAAGATGCATAGCATAAAGTATTCTTCGATGAACAGGCTTTAAACCATCCCTTACATCGGGGAGGGCCCGGTCGACGATAACGCTCATGGCGTAATCGATGAAGGATTGCTTCATTTCGGTCTCGATATCGACCGGAATAATTCTGTTAGCCAATTTATTTTCGTTATTACCGCCATTCTCGGACATTAGATGTGCTTCCTTTCTGCTCATTGGTTTATCACTCGTCTTATCGACTGCAATATATATATTTTAATAAAAGATTACATTAATGTCCACTCACAATAAACCCACAATATGCCTGGAGCGTTGGAATATAGCAATCTTCGCGGATTCACAAGCGATAAAAAAAGATGCCTGTCGTTTCTCTGGACAGGCAAAAAGATGGAGATCGCATATGTGACCCAAAAGGACTCTACTGAGCCTTTTGCAGATCTTCACGCTTTGGAATCCGGACTATAAACTCAAGGTATTCGCCCCTGTCAATCTGAGCCGCCCGGGCATTAACACCAGACCTTTTCATGGTGTCGATGGCCTGGCGGATGGTGTTTACAAAAATCCTTATATCCTTGATGGATTTTGTGATGCGCCCCCTGTATTCATCGGATCTGTGCGGGGAGCAATACTTGTCCAGAGCCTTTTGAACCAGTTCTTCAGTTTTGCGAACATTAAGCCCTCTCTCGCATACCTTCTGGAGCACCTTCATCTGCAGCTGTTCATTGTCCAGCTTAAGGAGTGCCCGTGCATGCCTTTCTGTGAGATTGTTGTCGGCCAGCATTTTCTTAATCATGGGGGATAGGCGAAGCAATCTAATTTTATTGGCTATGGTAGACTGGCTCTTGCCAATCTTCTGAGCCAGTTCCTCCTGGGTCAGCCCATGCTCCCGGATCAGATTTCTGTATCCTTCGGCCTCTTCCATGTAACCGAGATCCTCCCGCTGAAGGTTTTCAATGAGTGCCAGGATTGCCGAATCATCCTCGCCCACATCCACAACAATGGCAGGTATTTCCTTAAGACCTGCCTGAACGCAGGCTCTGAGCCTTCTCTCCCCGGAAACGATCTCGTAGTGTGTCGCAGAAATCTTTCTTACATTAATCGGCTGGATGACGCCATAATGCTTGATAGATTGGCACAACTCATCTAAAGACCCCTGCTCGAATTTCCTTCTGGGCTGGTATGGGTTGGGCCTTATCAGATCAAGAGGCAGCATTGTAATTTTTTTATTGTCCTGCTTTTGTTCATCCCCTGGGTTTTCGGATACTGGGAACCTAATCTTTGCAGCAATCATACGGCAACCTGTCCTTTCATCATCATCTTTTGTGAATTGGTATTTCTTTCTCTGTCATAAAAATATTCGCCGTATGACTGCTATCATCCTTTTTTTCTGAAAAGGATTTTATCGCATAAACCCTCATGTTTAGCGGGTTTCGCTATTATTTGAGCGGTGATTTTGTCGGCTTGCCGCTCTTTCTGGGATAACCTGTGGGTGTGTGTCGACATTTTCTAATCAGTATAATTGATCTCTCATAATCACTGAAAGGAAGCACAAGTTTTCGTACATCCTCCAACTTCCCTCCCAGGATGGAAATGGCTTTTTTCGACTCTTTTAGTTCCACTTCCACCGATGGACCCTTCATCGCGATGAATAATCCACCTGTTTTCACAAAGGGAAGGCAATACTCGCAAAGTACAGCAAGATCCGCAACAGCCCTGGCAACAGCGTAATCATATTTCTCCCTGTGATCCTGTTTCACACCGTAATCCTCTGCCCTGCCATGAACGGCTTCAATGCCTTTCAGGGACAGTTGACCGATTACTTCTTTTAAGAATCGGATCCTTTTTTCCAGTGAGTCCAGAAGCGTTACTGTCAAATCTTCCTCATAGATCTTAAGGGGTATGCCGGGAAGTCCTGCACCGGTTCCCACATCAATAAGGGTTTTGCCCCTTAAACTCACTGTACTCGCCAGGGATAATGAGTCCAGGTAATGCTTGATGATGATTTCCTTCTCTTCGGTTATAGCCGTGAGATTAATTTTCTCATTCCATTCCAGTAAAAGGCTCATGTAAGCCTTGAACTGCGCTTCTTTCTTCTCGTCCAACACAATACCCAAAGCATTGCCGCCTTCAGTTAACAGGTTCATCACTCTATTTTCCTTTCCTTTGTGGGGTTAATATGGGCATAAAGACCGGTGCAAATCATTGCCGCGGTTCTTATTTACCTTTGCCCCTATCCCGTTTCCGTGATTCAAGATAGACAAGCAGCACAGATATATCCGAGGGAGACACACCTGAAATACGGGATGCCTGGCCCAGGGATTCCGGTCTGTGCTTGTTCAACTTCTGTCTGGCTTCCAGAGAAAGGCCACCGATCAGATCATAATCAATCTTTTCAGGAAGCTTCCTTTCTTCCATCCTCTTAAACTGCGCGATTTGCTGCATCTGTTTTGCAAGGTACCCTTCATATTTGATACTGATGGTCACCTGTTCAATAACCTCACGGGGAAGATCGACACCAAGGCCAATCTCCTTAAGGTAATCATATTCTATTTCTGGGCGTTTCAGCAGATCATAAAGCCTTATGCCCGTCTTAATTCTAGAGCTTCCATGACTTTTCAGAAAACCATTGATTTCCTCGCCCGGAGGGACAATAGTATCCTTGAGCCTTTTCATTTCTGTCTCAATAGCTTTCTGCTTTTTCAGGAATCGTTCATAGCGTTCATCACTGACAAGCCCTATCTGTCTTCCGACAGGCGTCAGCCTGATATCAGCGTTATCCTGCCTGAGCCATAGCCTGTATTCCGCCCGGGATGTCATCATCCTGTAGGGCTCGGCAGTACCCTTGGTAACAAGATCATCAATGAGAACACCGATATAGGCCTGTGATCTGTCCAGAATCAGCGGCTCCTTTCCCTTGAGCTTCATAGCTGCGTTTATGCCGGCTATGATGCCCTGCGCCGCGGCTTCTTCATAACCTGAACTACCGTTGATCTGTCCTGCTGCAAAAAGGCCGTCTATCTCCTTGAACTCCAAAGACAGCTTCAATTGGGTAGGGTTTATGCAATCGTATTCAATAGCATATGCCGGCCTCATAATGGAGACATTTTCAAAGCCCGAAAGGGTTTTATACATTTCAATCTGAACATCCTCGGGCATGCTGGTGGACATCCCCTGCACATACATTTCCTCTGTATTGAGACCCATGGGCTCTACAAACACCTGGTGGGACTTTCTGTCTGCAAAACGCACAATCTTATCCTCTATGGACGGGCAGTATCTTGGCCCCACACCCTTGATATCCCCACCATACAGAGGTGACCTGTGTAGGTTTTCCCGTATGATCCTATGGGTTTCCTCATTGGTATGGATCAGGTAACAGGACACCTGATCCCTTGTTATTTCACTGTTCATGAACGAAAAAGGCGTAACAGTCGGATCCCCCGGCTGCTCTTCCATGTTTGAGAAGTCAATGCTTCTTCTATTGACACGAGCGGGGGTTCCCGTCTTGAATCGAACCATCTCGATACCAAGGGATAGAAGGCTATCGGTTAGTTTGTTTGCAGGAAGCAGTCCGTCGGGGCCGCTATTGTAACTGGTGCTTCCGATAATTATCCTGGCATTGAGATATGTGCCGGTGGTAAGTATAACCGTCTTTGACAGATAGATTGTACCGGTCTGAACCCTGACACCCATGACATTTCTGTCTTCGGTGACAAGAATCTCTGTAACCTCAGTCTGCTTTAAATCCAGATTCTCCTGGGTTTCCAGTACATGCTTCATGTGTTCCTGATAAGCTCTCCGGTCTATCTGGGCTCTCAGTGAATAGACAGCAGGACCCTTTGCCCGGTTCAGTATCCGGGACTGGATGAAGGTGGCATCGGCTGTAAGCCCCATCTGACCTCCCAATGCATCTATTTCACGGACGAGCTGACCCTTGGCAGTCCCTCCTATATTGGGATTACAGGGCAGGTTGGCAATGCTGTCGAGATTGAGGCTGAAAATAGCGGTTTTCATGCCCAGGCGCGCGCCGGCCAGGGCTGCCTCGCAACCCGCATGTCCTGCGCCCACCACTATTACATCATATTCTCCTGCAACAAATCCTTCCATGTTTGTCATAACTGTGTCCACCGTTCCTAGCCTATTTGCCAATGCAGAAACGACTGAAAATGGCATTTACAATTTCTTCTTCAGCTGTCTGGCCTGTTATTCTTCCCAAATGATCCAGCGCTGTCCTAAGTTCCAGCGCTACAATATCCAGAGTCATGCCCGACCCTGTGGCGGCCAGCGCAGCATCCAGTGTATCGTAAGCCAGGCGCAGCTGGCGTTCATGCCTTGCATTGGTTACAAGCACCTGGTTATCAAGATCCATTTTATTCCCATGTGCAAAATCAATCAACCGTTTTTCAAGGATATCCAAACCGGTATCCTCGGTTATCGAGATGAATACACCATCTGGATTAAGCCTTTTAAGTTCATCAATTCTTTCTTGATCCTTTACAAGATCCATTTTGTTAAAGACCGGCATATAGTTGGTCCCCTGAGATTCTACCAGTTCAAGCAGCCTTTTGTCCTCAGGGCTCTGCCAATCGGTTGCATCCAGCATCAATATGATATAATCAGCCCTTTTTAATGCCTCCAGACTCTTTGCCACACCTATGCTTTCTACAGGATCCCGGGTTTCCCTTACCCCTGCCGTATCTGTGAGCTTTATGGGTATTCCCCCAATATTTACGGTCTCCTCAATCACATCGCGGGTTGTGCCGGGTATATCGGTGACAATAGCTCTGTTTTTCCTGGTAAGATAATTCAGCAGGGATGACTTGCCTGTATTGGGCCTGCCGACTATGACAACATCCATCCCCTCTCTGAGTATCTTTCCATAGTGAAAGCTGTTTATGAGGTTTTTTAGCTTTGCCATCGCCCTGAGTGCTTCATCCTCCACCTGTTTAATTGAGAAGTCCTCATGGTCATATTCAGGATAATCCAGGTCAACCTCAATATGCGCCAGGGTATTTGTAAGGTCTGTAATGATATCATTCAGTTCGAAGGACAGCTTCCCTTCCAGCTGATTCAGGGCTGCTTTTGAACTTTTGCCGGTCTTTGCCTGAATCACATCCATAACGGCCTCCGCCTGTGACAGATCGATCCGACCGTTAATGAAAGCCCTTTTTGTGAACTCGCCGGGTTCGGCAGGCCTTGCGCCTTTTTCAAAAAGAAGCTGGAGGATTCTTCCCGTCACATAGTAACCACCATGGCAGTTTATTTCAACAACATGCTCCCTTGTATAGGTTTTAGGAGCAGCCATTTTGGTCAGCAAGACCTCGTCGATGGTCTCTTTATCATCGGTCACTATCCTGCCATATTGGAGGGTATGGGATTTCTGCTCTATAACCGGCACCCTCCCCTTGAATACCTTATCGGCTATTTCAAATGACTTTTCTCCGCTCATGCGAATAACAGCAAGCCCAGCGTTTCCCACTGCAGTGGAAACACCAGCAACTGTATCTTCCATACTTGTTCCACACCTCTTCATGATTATAGGATTACCTGATTTTCTAGTATTGAGCCTATCAGCAGGATCATCCACAATTCCAAAAAGCGGACAGTGGGTATTCCCTCTGTCCGCTAAAACTTACTGACTGTTATCTATCGATTCCCGGTGCGTAACGTATTACAACCTTCCGGTTTGGTTCTTCACCCACACTCTGTGTATTGATATTGGGAAATTCCTGAAGTGACGAGTGGATGATTCTTCTCTCATAGGGATTCATGGCCTCTAAAGTGATGTTCCTCCTTGTCCTTGAAACCTTCTCCGCAACCCTTTTTGCAAGACGTTGCAATGTTTCCGCCCGCTTTTTCCGGTAATCTGCCACATCAAGTATCACCCGTGTGTAATCCAGGGTATAACGATTGATAACAAGGCTGAGGAGGTATTGGAGGGCATCAAGTGTCTCTCCCCTCCGGCCAATGATAATCCCTACATCATCACCTGTCAGACGGATATTGATCAGCCCGTCTTCCATGGTTATCTCCATATCGGCTTCAATGGCCATCTTTTCAAATAGCGGTTCGAGAAAATCCTTTACAATAATCTCTATATTCAGTTTCTCAGTAACTTTAACGACAGCGTTTTTGTTTCCTATAAGCCCTAATAAGCCTTTGTTTCCTTCGTTTATAATCTCTATTTCTGCTTGATCTTCATCTATTCCCAGTTCTTCAAGTGCCTGACGAAGCGCTTCATCGACTGTCTTTGCTTCCTTTATTACCGACCTTAGCAACCTCTTTCTCCTCCTTATCATTTTTATACTTGATATTCAGAACCTTATGCTGTACATACGAAAGAACACTGTTTATGATCCAATAAAAGGCAAGTCCGCTGGGAGCAATGGTTCCTATCCAAAGCGTCATAAGCGGGCTCATATAGAGCATACTCTTTCCGGCACACCCAGCATTTGGATCCTTGGATTTTTTATCCTTGGGATCTTTCTTCTTCCGGGCATTTGGCATCATCAATAGCGATGAGAAATAGGTAGTGACAACTGCTATTATGAGCAGTAGCAATGCAGGAACATAGATCCCCGGATCCGATTTAATAGTTCTGGGGTCAAGACTGGGTTGAACACCAAGGTTGAAGAAATTGAACATTCTAAGATCAAAGTTCTTCAAAAGCGTTTTTTGTTCTTCGTTCAGTGTGGGATTTTCATCGATAATCTCCGGATGCTTCTTATAGCTTTCTATGAGCCTGATTTCAAAATAAGGATCGCTGGAATTATATCCCATATAGACATCTATGGGGTTGTCCTTTATAGCGTCGTAATTCTTGTTCTTAAGAGTTTCCTTGGAGAATTCGCCCTTTTCCACCGAGGCAACCACCATTTCACCAACCGCTTTCGCGGGCAGTTCCAGCATATAGGTCATGGGCATACGAATAACATAGAAAAGTGCGATGATGATAGGGAATTGAATCAATAGAGGAAGACAGCCTGAAGTGGGATTATAACCCTTCTCCTGGTAAAACTTCATGGTCATCTCATTGAGTTTTTCCTTATCGTTCTTATAGCGTTCCTGTATTCTTTGGAGTTCGGGCTGGTATTCTTGCATCTTCTGAGTGCTTCTTATCTGCTTGACAGATAAGGGGAGCAGAATTACTTTGTAAACAATAGTAAACAATAATAGAGAAATGGCATAATTATGAAAGCCAACGGTGTTGTAGATAAAAAACATAAGCTTTCCGAAAATTACGCCCAAAGCGCTTAATAGAGCCTGCATACTGCTTCTCTCTCCCTCCGGTTGTGCGTTTTATTTTACCGGGTCATATCCTCCTGGATGAAAGGGATGACACCTTAATAGCCGTCTTATAGATAAAAATGAGCCCCTGATAGCACCATACTTTGTAACCGCCTCCAGGGCATACTGTGAGCAGGTAGGGTAAAACCTGCAGGAAGGCCTTCTCTTTAGAGGTGATATATACTTTCTATAAGCCTTAATCAGTACAATTAACAGTGCCCTCATTATACTTGTCCTTAACTAATATATCCAGTTTCTTCAAAAGAAATTTCATTTCTCTTCCAATACTGTGAAGACTTGCAGCGGAATCAGCTTTCCTTACAACAATGACCAGATCCATACCGGGAACAAGCTGGTCATAGAAAAGCCTGATATTTTCCCTGACCAGCCGCCTCATCCTGTTGCGTTGTACGCTATTTCCGACTTTTTTACTGGTGGTAATGCCTATTCGGACAGTATTGGTTCTTCTTTTTATATAATAGACAACCAATGACTCCGATGTAGCATACCTTCCCCTGCTATAAACTCTTCGAAATTCGCTGTTTTTTTTCAACACAGGCAGTTTTCCCATAATTACATAAAGACTGCGCTCCTGTATAAATCTTGCTTGGCAATCAGCCGCTTTATCTCATATTATATCCTCATATATTTCGCATTTACCAAGCAACATGACAGTATAAAAGAAAAGACCACTTTTATGGTCTTTATGCAGTTAGTCTTTTTCTGCCTTTCTGTCTTCTTCTTCTAAGAACTTTTCTGCCGTTGGCAGTTTTCATCCTTTTGCGGAAACCGTGCTCCTTCTTACGCTGCCTCTTTTTTGGCTGATAAGTACGTAGCATGGGTTGCACCTCCAATCATGCGCTGTATATTTCAATTCATTATCTGCAATAACGGACACCAAAAAGTATTATATAACGCTCAATGGATATAAGTCAAGAAAAACAAGCAGGAACAACTATTGTCTTTATTTGACCATTGGTTTTGGAACAGCTTCCCTTTCGGATGATTTAGTTGAAACGCATATTGAAGTTTGATATATTTAAAGATACGGTTAGGAATGAAAATGGGGGAATAGGGAATGGCATCAGACGTTAAGGAAATATGGAAAGAGGCGCTGAAACTGCTTCAGGAGGAAATGACAAGCGTCAGTTTCAGCACCTGGATCGAGCCCATTTTTCCTGTATCCCTTGAAAACAATCTTCTTACTCTGGAGGTTCCTTCAGAGTTTAATCTTGGCATCATAAATTCACGTTATAAGGACTTGATTCAAAATGCCATACGGGTTTTGACAAAAAGAGATCTGAATATAGAGTTGTTTGTCAAGTCAGCGGAACTGCCAAAAGAAGACCAAACTCCCAATCAGGATCAATTGTCTTCTTATATTTCTGTTCTCAACCCGAAATATACCTTCGATACTTTTGTAAGGGGAAGCGGAAACCAGCTGGCCCATGCGGCGGCTCTTGCAGTTGCCGAGTCACCAGCCACCGCATATAATCCTTTATTCATATATGGTGGTGTGGGACTTGGAAAAACACACCTTATGCACGCGATTGGCCATTTCATCATTGAACAAAACCCTTCAAGGAAGGTTATTTATACATCATCAGAGAAATTTACCAATGAACTTATAAATGCAATCAAGGATGACAGAAATGAAGAATTTCGCAATAAATACAGAAATATTGATGTTCTTTTGATAGATGATATTCAGTTTATCGGAGGAAAGGAAAGAACTCAGGAGGAATTTTTTCATACCTTCAACGCACTCTATGAGGCCAGCAAGCAAATTGTGCTTTCAAGCGACAAACCGCCAAAGGAAATACTTACTTTGGAAGAAAGGCTGCGCTCACGTTTCGAATGGGGTCTCATTGCGGATATCCAGGCCCCCGATATAGAAACCCGAATAGCTATCCTGAGAAAGAAATCCCAGCAGGAGCGTTATGACATTCCCGATGAGGTTCTTTCGTACATTGCTGAAAATATTGAGTCCAATATAAGGGAACTGGAGGGTGCTCTCAATCGTGTTATAGCATACGCATCCCTAACAGGAAGCCCAATAACACTGGATCTGGCGAAAAACTGCCTCAAACAGTTGTTGGCAGGAATATCCAGGGCAAATATCAATCACAACACCATAATGAAGGTAGTCTCCAGGTATTACGATATATCACCTGATCAGCTGGTAACAAAAAAGAGATCCCGTGACATATCACATCCCAGGCAGGTGGCCATGTACCTTTGTAGAGAACTCACCGACATGTCGCTTCCTAAAATCGGTCAGGTCTTTGGTGGACGTGATCATACCACGGTGATGCATGCCTGTGAAAAGATACAGGATTCCATAGATAATAACAATGACCTTAGAAGGACAATTATGGAGCTTAAGAGAAATATTACCGGAAAGATTTAGTTATCAACATTTACATGTGGATTATGCCGTGGAAAAAAGGTGAAGAATTTTGTCGTAAGAAATAGAAGCTTGTTATAATTGAAACATCCATTGCTTTTCAACAGTTTTATCAACAGCCTAAACCAATGCGCCTCATTGCGTTGGGTGACTTTTCAACATATACCACAGGACTTACTACTATTACGACTATATACTATATAAATAAAGAAGAGGTGTAAAACAGGCATGAAAATTATCGTTCTAAAACAAAATTTGATTGAAGCCATAAACATTGTCCAAAGAGCTGTAATGACAAAAGCCACGCTGCCCATACTGGAAGGGATATATATCGAAGCAGGAGAAAAGGTGAAGCTTGTGGGAAACTGCTATGACCTTGGGATTGAATGCTGCGTAGATGCAGATATTCAACAAAAGGGCTCCATTGTCATAGAAGCTAAAATGTTTGGCGAAATAATAAGAAAACTTCCGGATGCGCCTGTTTACATCGAGGTTCTCGATGGCTTTAAGGTCAGGATTGAATGCCTGAACTCTTACTTTGAAATACGGGGTATGGATGGCGATACCTACCCGATGCCACCAGAGTACGAAGGTGAGATATCTCTGAATCTGCCACAATCTGTTTTTAAGGAATTGATACGCCAAACCATATTTGCAGTTGGAAATGATGAAAACAGAAAGATTATGACGGGTGTACTGATGGAAGCTCAGCAGGGCGAGCTGAAGATGGCAGCACTTGATGGTTTCAGAATGGCAGTATGTAGTTCTGTTATAAAAGAGGATATTAATTTCAAGGTTGTCATCCCAGGCAGGAATATGCAGGAAATACTACGGGTTCTGGACACCAGCGACGAGAATCTTTCCATTTCCCTGGCCGGTAACCTGACATCCTTTGGCCTTAAAAACTGCAGGATTGTGTCCAAGGTTTTAGAAGGCGAGTTTATGAACTATCAAAGCTATATACCCACACAGTTTGAGACGGTTATAAACGTTAATACCCGTGAACTGGAAGAGAGCATGGAAAGGGCTTCTCTAATTACCAGTGATGATAAAAGATACCCGGTACGCATCAATCTTTCCGATGACAGGATGGTAATATCCTCAACCACAGAGAAGGGAAGATCGAAGGAAGAGATTCATATTGAAAATTCCGGGAATACTATGCAGATAGGATTTAACCCAAGATATTTCCTTGATGCCCTTAAGGTTATAAATGATGAAAAGGTAAAAATATCCTTCACTTCCCCTGTGGGACCGTGCATCTTAACACCTGTGGAACATGACAGGTTCTTGTTTCTGATTTTGCCTGTAAGATTGAAGAATTAGGAGCAGCCATGAGAAAGATTAGAATAGATACAGAATATATCAAGCTAGATCAGTTTCTGAAGCTGGCAAGTATTGTATCGTCGGGCGGTGAGGCAAAACAATTCCTCTTTTATCACGATATTTTTGTTAATGGTGAAAAAGAAGCAAGGCGGGGCAGAAAACTGAGACATCTTGATGAAATAAAGATTGATAACGAGACCTATGTAATCGAACAGGCCGGTGTGGAAACTTGAAGGTTGAGAGGCTTGAGCTTAAGAATTTTCGTAATTATGAATACCAATCCATTGATTTTGGAGAAGGTATTAATATTTTATATGGAGAAAATGCCCAGGGAAAAACAAATGTCCTTGAGGCTCTTTATATAACTGCAACGGGAAAATCACAAAGAACCAACAATTATCAGGACATGATCAGGAAGGGCACCGAAGGTTTTGAGATTTCCCTTAAGGCTGCTATCCGTGAGAGAACAAATCATATAGATATCAGGTATTTCCGGGAAAAAGGAAAACTTGCAGAAATAAATGGAATAAAGAGAAACAAGATTTCTGACATTCTTGGAACCATGAATATGATTTTCTTTTCACCTGAAACTTTGGAAATAGTAAAGGGTTCGCCTTTGCAAAGAAGAAAGTTTATAGATGTTTTGCTATGTCAGGTGAGCAAAAGCTATCTATATAGCCTGCAACAATATAATAGACTTATTAAAAACAAATCCCTGGCACTTAAAAAGGGTAGGATTGATAAAAAATATGATGATGTAATACCCATATGGAACGCCAATATTTCAAAGCAGGGCGGAAGGATAGCATATATCCGTGATCGGACTGTAAGAAGGCTGAATGATTTTATGAAGGAAGAGATGAAAAGAATATCCAATGGGAAGGAAGAGTCGGATCTTCTCTATAAAACCTATACAGAGAGTCAACACGAAGCTGATGAAGCTTACTATGTGGAAAGACTGGAGAAAAAGCTGAAAGAAGGTATCAGAAAGGAAAAGGAATTAGGTCAGTGCCTCTATGGACCCCACCGGGATGATATTGAGATTTTATTGAACGGGATGAATTCAAGGCAATACTGCTCACAGGGACAGCAAAGATCCCTTGCCCTGGCACTGGTTTTATCAGAGCTTAAATTGGTTGATGAGATAAAAGGAGACAGGCCGGTATTGCTATTGGATGATGTAATGTCGGAGTTGGATAATAGCAGGCAGGAATATCTGATGATAGGCCTTCGGGATATTCAAACAATAATCACAACAACGGATGATCAAAGACTTGATTACGGTGAATTCAGCGCTGCAAATAAGTACAGGGTGATTTCAGGAACAGTTGAAAGGATTATTTGACCGAAATTTTTATGAGGTTTACAATAATATGGGTGATAGATGTGTTTCTGCATTTGGGCGGTGATGAAATTGTCCATGTAAAGGATATTGTAGCCATCATGGACATTGAGAAGACAACTACATCTGCAATAACAAGAGAATTTCTAAAGACGGGAGAAGAAGAAGGCTTTATAAAGACCATCATCGAAGAGGAAATACCAAAGTCTTTTGTTGTTGCCTATAAGAACGACATGCAGGTGATATATCTGTCTCCGCTGTCAGTGACAACTTTGTTCAGGAGATATAAGAAACTGGAAACGATGAAGAAGAAAGCTAAAGTAAGAAATGGAGGAGCTCTTTAATGACGGACAATACAAAAGTTCAGAATTATTCAGAGGAACAGATACAGGTTTTAGAAGGACTTGAAGCTGTAAGAAAAAGACCGGGAATGTATATCGGGAGCACTTCCTTAAGAGGGTTACACCATCTTGTTTATGAAATTGTGGATAACAGTATTGACGAAGCTCTCGCTGGTTACTGCGACAGAGTAGAGGTCACTATTAACGAAGACAGCAGTATAACAGTTATTGATAACGGAAGGGGAATACCTACAGGTATACATCCAAAGCTAAACATCCCTACACTCCAGGTAGTTCATACCATGCTTCACGCAGGTGGAAAATTCGGAGGAGAAGGTTATAAAGTATCGGGTGGCTTGCATGGGGTAGGCGCCGCTGTTGTAAACGCACTCTCAGAAAGAATGGAAGTTGAGGTTTATAGAGAAGGAAAGATATGGCGTCAAATCTATGAGAAGGGTATTCCCATAACTGAAGTTGAATCTTTGGGTGACACCGACAAAACCGGAACAAAAACAACCTTCCATGCCGATCCCACAATATTTGACGAAATAAGATTTGAATTCGATATTCTATTGAAAAGGTTCAGAGAGCTGGCTTTCTTAAATAAGAAAATAACCATAGTTCTCAACGATAACAGACAGAATGAAGAGAACCAGGAAAGTAAAAGCGTTGAATTGCACTATGACGGAGGCATAGTCTCTTTTGTACAGTATATTAACAGGAATAAGGAAACCATTCATCCCGACATAATCTTTTTCTCCGGGGCAAAGGAAGATGCGGAAATAGAGATAGCATTACAGTATACCGATTCCTATATTGAAAATGTTTTCAGCTATGCAAACGATATACCCACAACAGAGGGAGGAACACATGTAACTGGCTTTAAGACAGCCATAACCAAGGTTGTTAACGATTATGCCAGAAAGATAAATGCCTTAAAGGAAAATGAGAAGAATCTCTCTGGCGAAGATGTGAGAGAAGGCTTAACGGCCATCATTAACGTCAAACTAATGAATCCGCAATTTGAAGGACAAACAAAGACTAAGCTTGGAAATGCTGATATACGATCCTTTACAGAAGGTATAGTCACAGAAAAGCTAACTTATTATCTGGAGGAGCATCCCAAGACAGGAAAAATCATTATTGACAAAGCCCTGCTTTCATTCAGGGCAAGAGAGGCCGCCAGGAAGGCAAGAGAGATGACAAAGCGTAAATCGGCACTTGAATCAACTTCTCTTCCTGGAAAGCTGGCAGATTGCTCTGAAAGGGATCCTTCCAAATGTGAACTCTTTATTGTTGAGGGAGACTCAGCAGGGGGCAGTGCAAAACAGGGCAGGGACAGAAGATTCCAGGCAATACTTCCTCTATGGGGAAAGATGCTCAATGTTGAGAAGGCGAGAGAAGACAGGGTTTATGGAAACGATAAACTCTCACCTGTTATAACAGCGTTGGGGGTTAACATAGGTGAGAATATTGACCTGTCTAAATTGCGATATCACAAGGTTATAATAATGGCCGATGCGGACGTTGACGGACAGCATATAAGAACCCTGCTTCTGACCTTCTTTTTCAGGTATATGAGACCTCTTGTTGAACAGGGTCATATCTATATAGCCCAGCCTCCATTATACAAAGTTAAAAAAGGCAAGGAAGAACATTATGTGTATAATGACAGGGATCTGCAGAGATTAATGAGTGAAAAGAATTGGAACAGGGAAGACGGCAACATAAGCATTCAGAGATTTAAGGGTCTTGGTGAGATGAACCCTGATCAGCTTTGGGAAACAACTATGAATCCGGAAACAAGAACCATTATTAAAATTCAGGTTGACGATCCTGTAGTGTCCGATGAGATTTTTACAATTCTAATGGGAGAAAAGGTTGAGCCGAGAAAAGAATTTATACAAAAGCATGCGAGGATGGTCAACAATCTTGATATATGATAATTGCTGATGTAGTATTCTTGTAGAGCTGACAGAATAGAACTGTCAGCTTTTTTTACTGCTGAAGTATTTTATCGTACTCATCTATCAGATTTGGATGTTGTTCAAAAAGTAGTGTAAGCGCATGCAGACGGTTCAGCGTATCCACTGAAATGGTATGTTCCATAAGCTCTGTTTCAATAAGCAAACTGTCACTTACTCCAATGAGTTTTAGAAAGGACTCAATAATTTGATGTCTATGAAGCAAAAAATGTCCTATCTCTTTACCTATATCGGTTAGTGAGAGAATGCCATATTTTTTGTAGTCCACCATTCCAAGTTCACTGAGCTTTTGAACCATCTTTGTAACAGATGATGCCTGAACATTTAGAAGCTCTGATATAGTGTTGATCCGGACCTGGTCATCGGTCAAGCTATAGCGGTATATCATTTCAAGATAATCCTCCATGGCGGATGTGAGAATTCTTTTGTTTTGCTCAAGAAGTTGATAACCACGAACAGTATGGAATTTGTTGTTATTCTGCATGATGAACTCCCGGGTTAGTAATCACTTATATACCTATTCAAAAAAACAATATATATGTTTTATTAAATTGTCATGAAACGTAAGAATTTGTTTCACGTGAAACATTTATGCCTGGTGAGGAGGGGGGTGCTTGATGTCATGGCTTATCATAAACAAGGCAGAAGATGAATTTACAAGCGGAATAGTTGTCTGCGGGATTTCCGTAAAGCTCGGTCGCTGTGCTGCACGTCTGCGAAACATCAGTATGTAATCGCGATCAAAGCGAGGAAATCTCCGACCTCGAAGCCCGTCTTAAATTCTCACATCCAACCTCTCACATCTCACCTCCAATAGGTGAGATTGCTTCGTCGATTCTCTCCTCGCAATGACGTATCCGAATTGTTTTTGGGACTGTAGCGATAGCGCAGTGTTGCAATCTCCGACTACAAAGCCCTTCTTAGGTTCTCACGTCCAACCTCTCGCATCTCACCTCCAATGGGTGAGATTGCTTCGTCGATTCTCTCCTCGCAATGACGTATCCGAATTGTTTTTGGGACTGTAGCGATAGCGCAGTGTGGCAATCTCCCTCCACAAAACCCTTCTTGCACTCCCACATCCAACTTCCCACATCTCACCTCCAATGGGTGAGATTGCTTCGTCGATTCTCTCCTCGCAATGACGTATCCGAATTGTTTTTGGGACTGTAGCGATAGCGCAGTGTTGCAATCTCCGACTACAAAGCCCTTCTTAGGTTC
>JAAYTP010000083.1 GCA_012518025.1 Clostridiaceae bacterium | reverse complement strand
GGGCTCAAGGTTTCCCTGATAAGACCAATACCTGAAATAATAATGAACAGGGCTACGCCTATACCCATATAACCATCGATCTGGATGCCGGTCAGACCTGCAAACACTGTTGCCATCAGGACGGCACCGGTAGCCACCACATCGTTGATACTGTCCACTGATGCAGCTGCCAGGGCAGTGGAATTTATTGCTTTCCCCATTTTCTTATAGAACATACCCAGCCAAAGTTTTGCCCCCATGGACATAACCAGCACGGCTACGATAACCCAGCTGAAATAGACAGGAACCTGATTGATGATCTTGTCCACAGAAGATCTGATAAGTTCCAGGCCGAGCAAAAAGATGATAATGGAGACGATGAATCCTGATATATACTCAATCCTGGCATGTCCGTAAGGATGTTCCTTATCCGCCGGTTTGGCCGACAGTTTGAATCCGATAAGGGTGATAACCGAAGACCCGGCATCGGAAAGATTGTTGACAGCATCAGCCGTAATGGCAATGCTGCGTGCCAGGATTCCGATAACCATCTTTGCACCAAATAACAGAAGATTACAGAGTATCCCCGTCAATGAAGAAACCCCGCCATACCTCCTCCTGACCACCGGGTCACTGGTGTTTTCATAGTCTTTAATAAATAGCCGAATAATCAGATTTGTCATATTTATAATCTCACTTAACCGTTTAATATGAGAACCCTGCCAGTTCAAAGGCCTTTCTGAGCATTGTATCATATTTCATTATACTAGCCAGGTCATGCCCTGTATCCTGCTTTTGTATCTGAAGCAGAAAATCCTCTAGGGTTTGTTCCACATAGACATCGGGTTTGGTCCTGTCTTCCTCATTTACTGCTCCATCAGGATTAAGACCCATCTCACCGGGAAATCTTATGATCAGGCCACTGTTTGGTAATACCAATGGTATGGGATCAAAGCCAATCCCGTCCCCTCCCGTATCGGTCCCTACCAAGGTCGCCCATCCCGTTGTCTTTGCAAACATCGCAAAGGATTCTGAGGACGAGTATACAGCATCATCAACCAGAAGGAATATCCTTCCTTTAAATCCCACAGGATTATTCGGACCCACCGTGTATACTATTTCTTTGTAACGGCCCCTGCCATCTGAAAAATAGTATTCAGGAGAATAATCCCCGATGCTTAGACTGTTCAGATCCTTGAGTTTAAGGTAATGATACAACATTTTATGTTTCAGAAAAGGCTTGAGGTAGGATGAGTCTCTGAACAGCACATAGCATTTTGCCGTCAATTCTTTATCGGTCAGCGGCGCAACAATATTCCTCTCCCAATACTGGGTGCTTCCTCCCCCATTGCCTCTGATATCAATAATCAGACTCTTATAATCCTTTATCTCTTCAAGAAAAGTCCTGATTCCAGGTGCATCCTTATCAACATAAAATGTCGAGAAGGAAGGCAGTTTGAGGTAGGCAATGCCATCCTCTTCATTCTTGAATGTTGAGAAAAGGTGCTCCGGAAGGCCTGTTCCCACACTTCTTGTATTTGAAAGAATTCCCGGCTCAACCACTACATCCACCCTGTCCCCGGTTGGAGTCTCCAAACCCAACTGAACCGGACTGTCAGAATAGATGATCAGCGTGTTGACCTTTGCCTTTCCCCTCAACCTGTCATATCTCAGGAATCGGGAGTAAACGAGATTTTCTACATAGTCATCAACGCTGATGCTGCCTACATCACACAATCTGGAACCTGAAGGGATTCCGAAGTCCTCGGGAGAACCTTCAGGTTCAACAGGATTTCTCCATGCATAGTATTCACCCTCTATGTACTTGAAGGAAACAGGAAGGCATAGCGTATCGGATTTGGCAATGACCGTATCCCAGTAGTCATAAGCCCCCCTTACCCTGTTGTCGTTATATATCTGGGACCAGGGGGTAGATCCACTGTAGATCCGTGCATAATCCTCATACACAACACCCGGTTCGATGATATTTGTATGCCCGTTTTGGAGCAGGATGAGTATGCGCTCCAAAGCTTCATAGAACTCCGCATCGCTGCTTGTTCCTGCTATCATGGATGCAAACTCCTCTTCCCTTGCGAGCCAGTCCATACCGTGCTGCCTTTTTTTAACCTCAAAATAGGGAAAATTCTGCTCCAGGGTTCTGAAAAGGTATTTAAAATCCTCCAGTTTCTGTTCGGTGCTGAGGGGAAAGGTCGTTTCATTTACAACAAAGTCCACCTGGGCATTCCAGAATATCTTATAAAACAGGCCTCCAATAAGCAGGATGATAAGAATAACTGTCACGACGATACGCAATGCTTTTTTCATGATAGAACTCCCTTTGGCATTCATAATACCCTTCCCTGTTTCTCAGGCTGTACCTGTTAAGATATCATAGAGTCCAGTGACAGACAAATATTCATTCCCCGCACAGGGTCTGGTCAATATCCAGCCTGGGCATCTGCTGCCTGGCCGATTCTCTGCAGTTGTGGACCTCTAACTATGCATTCCCTCGTCTTTCTTTTCGTACCGAACGCTGAACCAGTTTTACAATCTCAACAATGGGGATCATTGAGAAGGACAGGCCTAATACAGTCAGCCACTGTCCCGCAGTTAAGGGTACCACATGGAAGAGGTTGTTCAGGAATGGCAGTAATATGACCGAAAGCTGAAGGATGGCTGAAACTGCGAGAGCGCCCAGTATCCATGGGTTTGAAAACAGTCCGATGCTGAAGATGGAATCCTCACTGGATCTTGTGTTGAAGGAATGGAAAAGCTGTATGAGCCCCAGCGCTACAAAGGCCATGGTAGTGGCTGTCTCTGGTGAATACTGCTTTCCTATGATATAGGCCAATAGCACCAGACATCCCTCCAGAATCCCCTGGTAAATAATACTAATACCCACTCCCTCTGCGAAGAAGCTGCTCTTAGGATCTCTGGGAGGTCTTTTCATAATACCCGGCTCAGCCTGCTCCATACCCAGAGCCAATGCAGGAAGGGTATCTGTAATCAGGTTGATCCAGAGGATATGGATGGGAAACAGTATATGCTCACTGAAGACAGTGGGAAATAAGGTGGCGATGAACAGGGTGAAAACCTCGCCCAGGTTGCAGGAGAGCAGGAACTGTACAGTCTTTCTGATATTGCTGTAAATCCTCCGCCCCTCCTTGACCGCATGGACTATGGTGGCAAAATTATCATCAGCCAGCACCATATTGGACACTCCCTTGGCAACCTCTGTGCCGGTGATGCCCATACCTACGCCGATATCCGAAGATTTCAGGGCGGGAGCATCGTTCACCCCATCTCCCGTCATGGCAACGATCTTACCCTTAAGCTTCCAGGCCTTAACAATCCGAACCTTATGCTCCGGTGAGACCCTGGCATAAACAGAATATCGGTCCACGTTTTCATTGAATACATCCTCGGATATGGCACTCAGCTGGCTCCCAGTGATGACTTCGCTGCTGTCATTCGCTATTCCCAATTCCCTGGCTATGGCAGCTGCCGTATCCTTATGGTCCCCGGTTATCATGATTGGGCGAATACCCGCCTGCCTACAAAGCTTCACGGCTTCTTTCGCCTCGTCCCTTGGTGGATCTATCATTCCCACAAGACCGGTAAAGATCAGTTGGTTTTCCATGATCTCGGAAGTTGCCTCTTCCGGCACCTTGTCCAGGTTTTTATGAGCCACTGCCAGAACTCTCAAAGCATGGTCTGCCATTTCCTTATTCGCGTTTTTTATGGCAGTTATATCCTCATCAGTCAGCTCTCTTGCGGTACCGCTGGAGAGAATGTGGGTACACCTTCCTATGAGTACATCCGGGGCACCCTTTGTAACCGAAAGGAATCCCTGTTCGGCTTTATGAACCGTGGTCATCAGCTTTCTGTCCGAATCAAAGGGCAGTTCCGCCACACGAGGATACCTGTTTTCAGTTTCCTCCATGGATAGCCCCATCTTTGTTCCATAGTCCACAAGGGCTGTCTCGGTGGGATCTCCAATGACCTTCGTTTCCTCCCCCTTTTTATCCAGCTTGGAATCATTGCACAGCATGATGGCGCTGGTAAAAAGTCTGAAATGATCATCATTTGTATCCGCATCGCCGGCATCCACCAGATTTCCGTTTATATATATCCTTTTAACTGTCATTTTGTTCTGTGTGAGAGTTCCGGTTTTATCAGAGCAGATAACCTGGGTGCTTCCCAGGGTCTCAACAGCCGAAAGTTTTCTGATGATTGCGTTTTTCTTTGCCATTCTCTGAACACCGATTGCCAGCACAATGGTAACCACAGCAACCAGGCCTTCAGGTATAGCGGCAACAGCCAGGCTCACCGCCGTCATGAAAATATCCATGGTATCTCTGCCCTGCAAAAGCCCTACCCCAAAGATCACCAGGCATACCAGCAGCACACCTATGCTAAGAATCTTGCTCATTTCGGCCAGCTTTTTCTGAAGCGGGGTTTGAGAAGTCTCGGCGGAGGCAAGGTGCCCGGCTATCTTCCCAACCTCGGTTTTCATACCGGTTTGGGTAATGATTCCCACTCCCCTTCCATAGGTCACATAGCTGCCCGAATATGCCATGTTCTTTCTGTCTCCGATGACCAGATCCCTTTCTTCCAGGGAATCTGTGATCTTCTCAACCGGAACCGATTCACCTGTCAGAGCTGCTTCCTCTATCTTAAGGCTTGCGCTTTCCAAAAGCCGCATATCCGCCGGGATGATGTCACCCGCCTCAATAAGGACAATATCCCCGGGAACCAGCTCCTCAGTCTTAATCTGCTTTACATTTCCGTTTCTCCTGACCTTTACATGAGGAGAAGACATCTTTTTAAGTGCAGCCAGAGCCTTCTCTGCCTTGTTCTCCTGAATGACACCCAGCACTGCATTGAGAATCACCACAAAAAGTATGATGGCGGCATCTGCCAGTTCCCGTGCTATGGTTGCTGAAATAACTGCCGCCACTATAAGAACAATGACCATGAAATCTTTAAACTGTTCTAAAAACATCATTAAAAGACTTCTTTTATTGCCCTCTTCCAATTCATTAGGGCCGTATTCATCCATTCTTTTCTTCACTTCGGATTCGGCCAGACCCTCTGGGCTGGAATGAAGAGATCGAATCACTTCCTCCACGTCCATGGTATGAAAGATCATCTCTTTTTTCATTGCTACCTCCAGCATCCGTTTAGTAATTAATATATCCTATTAGTTCCAATAAACACATTATTTAAATTCAGTGTAGCCTATGCTTTTTCTGTAATCAAGGGG
>JAAYTP010000162.1 GCA_012518025.1 Clostridiaceae bacterium | reverse complement strand
GGGTGGGATCTTTCATTGACGGGATGGCAGTATGCACTGAAGGAGTTATTGACAAACAAGGTGTGTTATTGGTAGCAAGCGATAAAGATAAGTTCAATTTTACAGACAAAAACTACACCGGAAGTTTTATCCCGATACAATCCAACAATCGGTATGGTTTTATTAGAGTTGTAAACAAGTAATTTGATTATTAACACCTATCAGAATAATATGATAGGAGACTTAATTAAGGTTTCCGGACTTTCAGCAAGTATAGCTGAATGACTGGAACCTTTTTTATCCAATTGCCTGATATATACGTGTTACTGGGACTTAGAAATGCTTAAATTTTTAGTTCTTGCAAACAAGTCTATCAGATTGATTTTGAGTGTGGTAGAATAGAGTTAACGAGGTTTGGAAGTTGACGAACCGTTTTTATAAATGCATAGAAAAGACGGAACCTCCGTTGAACTGGAGGGCACAAAATGAGCGGACATAATTTGTTCGGTCCCCGCAGGCTTTCTATTGTGGCATTTTCATTTTCCTTTGCGTATATGCTCTCTTTTCTGTTTGAGGGACGGGTGCTGTATGGACTGCTGGAAATGCATGGGGTGAATGTTTCTGCTTACATATTTGCTGCCATGATCGCACATTTTGCGGGACTTCTCACCTGTGGTCTGTTCGTCAGATCCCAGTCAGCGGCAAAAAGTATAATGCTCAGTGGTATGGGTGTATGCCTTGTTGCCACCGTACCCTTCTTTTTTGCTCTCTCATCTCTATGGATTATCGGACTGATTGTCAGCGGATACTTCAGCGGCGGCGCAGTGGCAGCATGGGGATTCTTTCTCAGAGCCTTTACGCCTAAGAACGATCGCATTAAGTCCTGCGCAGATGTTCTGATCTATTCCAATCTATTGATGATTGCAGTCAATGTGGTTGCCATGAATGGCTCACCGTTTATCGGGCTAAGCCTTGCTATGCTTTGCCTTGTGATTGGTATTGCCTTCATCTGGATACTGCCGGTGAGGCAGGAAAATGATCAGAGCAAAACATTTATTAACAAGACGCATGGCGGAATTAAAAACCCACTAATATTGCTGTGTCTTTTTGTCTTTATCATTACAATTAACTCCGGACTGATGTATCAGGTCATTAACCCTGCTTTCGGGCATCTAACGGGGCTGGTGAGCTGGTATTGGGCTGTGCCTTATATTGTGGCGCTTGCTATTATGCGAAACCTGCCTATGACAGCAAAGCGTTCCAGAATTCTGTATATTGGAATGGCAATGATTATGGGAGCGTTCATCAGCTTTATGCTGCTGGGGCGAAAGACATCCGACTACCTGATTGTGGATACGCTGATGCTTGGTGCTTGCGGTATTTTTGATCTGTTTTGGTGGAGCATCCTTGGAGATATGCTGGATTATAGCGACAATCCGGCACAAACCTTTGGCATTGGCCTTTCCGCCAATGTATTTGGTGTCCTATGCGGAGGCATCCTGGGAATGAGTGTAACATCTATTGGGCTTCCCGGCGCGGAGGTTGCGGTGATAGCCCTTACTGTGGTTTGTGTTACACTTGTAATGCTTCCACCACTGAACCGTCAGCTTGTTTTACTGCTCAAAAGCCATACCTACCTTGCCGCTTATGACAATATGAGTCAGTCACAACAAAAGGACATTGTTCGGCAAATTAAAACTCTTGACCCTCTGACTGTCCGGGAGCAGGAAGTATTGCAACTGATCCTCTCAGGTAGATCCAACCGCGAGATTGCCGCGGCTTTGTTCATCAGTGAGAGTACTGTAAAAACGCATGTAAGGAACATTTTTTCTAAATATGATGTTTCAAGCCGTGCGGAACTCATCAGTACACTGCTAAAAAACCAAATGGTTTAATGATTCATATAACCATATAACATAGGTGTTAACCAGCCTCTCACCCAAAAGGTTGAGATGCTTTTTTCTGTAAACTCATCCTTTCGAACGATGTTTTTTGAGGTATCTTCCTTCAAAATTTATACTGGAGGAGGCATAGTGAAAATGAAATCGATTCGCAATCGCCGCGATGGATATGCCTTGTTGTTTGCAGCCAGTATCTTACTGGCTATATGGCACTGCATAACATTCATGCTAAAAGAGGTTATCTTCTTTGCAGCTATCAGCTGTATCTCTCTCCTGTTGCTGGTGAGGCAGTCCCGTCTGCTTTATGATGCAACACTTATTTATGCTAATCGCATCCTTGGGGTGCCATCTGATCCCATCTCCACTCCGGGCCGTCAAATGAACAAAGACACCGGGGAAACCGTGGTATCCACCTTTGGTATCCTCATGGGCAGCAAAATCTACCGATGGGGTCTCGACGGGGTACATGGCGTGCGGCTACAGGCCGCTCAAATTGATACAGAGCGGATGTACCTTGCCTTTGGCGATGCGGTTCAGACTATGAAGGTAGAGTTGCTGCACGGAATGACTCAAAAGCAGGCGGTACTGGATGTAGCGCAAAAACTGCTTCATGAAACCGGCGTGCGGGCAGACATCACCGGATGGTAGAAAAAATAACAACAATGGAGGTAATGTGATGAAAAAGGTTGTTTCTTTATTGCTGGCAATCATGATGGTTTTTACATTAATAAGCTGCGGCGCTGGTGATCAGCCAAAACTTTCAAGGGCAAAGAAAGCCGAATCATTCACGGTAGAGGAAGGGCAGACGGCATTAGCCTCAGAGGACGGTGCGGAGATAGAATTTGGCTGTTTGCTGGAGGCAGGTGAGGAACTCACCATACAAAAGGTATCTCCCGAGTCACCAGACAGCGATGTGGAGATCTACGCCTACGATTTTAAACTGTCTTCCGGCCAACCGGGGGGAGTTGTTGAACTGACCATACCATATGACGATACGGGGCTTAATAGCGATGAGGAACTGCTGTCGGTCTGCGGTAAGTACCTCAATGAACAGAGCGGTCAATGGGAGGATGTCTTCTATACGGTGGACGCCGAAGCAAACAAGGTGCATATTATCACCGACCATCTCTCCACCTATAGCGTGTTTAAGATTACCGACACAGGAAAGCGCAATGAGTACATCTCCGATATCAACGTTTACGCCGCTTACATGACGACAAAGCAAGCGGATAAGGTACTGAAAACCTACGCCGAGCAGGGTGCGTCGTGGCAGGGGGATGTTGTTTTGGCGTTTCTAAATGCAAACAATTCGCTTCCAATGTTCGCTGAAACAAACATACCAACTCTCTTAACGCTTGGGGGTGCGTATGATGACCTGATCACCGAACCGTTCGGTGACGCGTTGACGGTTTTGGGTATCGCAACCTCCTGTACACAGTTTGCATATGACGCATACAGCAACGGGCTGACAAGCAAGGAAACGTCGATCAGCGGTATGAAAAGCGTTTTGAACCTGGGGTTGAATCTGGCGTCGTCACAAAAATATTTGCTGGATTCATTTCAGGGTGCTTATGTGGGCGTGGGAGTAATAGACATCGCGCTTACCGATGTGATGAACTTTGCCATCGACACCAGGTATGAAAGCACAAAGAATATGTACGACGCTTACTACGCAAGACCCGAAAACAAGCGCCGTGTCAGGGATTGGTACGATTTGTTCAAGGAGATATACGAAGATAACAAATCCGACCCGCAGGCAGCCCTTGACAAAATGAAGAGCGAGATTGACAACTACGCAAACGAATACTGGGAGGTGGCAGCGAGCGACTGGGAATCATGGATAGACGCATATGACAAAAACGGCAGTCTGTCCAAGTATCCGTGGCCGTCGGAGAGCGATCGCGAAAAAATATCAAGCAATTTCAAAGCCGAGATCTACGATTACCTCCAGGCTGTGTTCCGCTCTCTGAGCCGGGATATATATTTTGATGCGCTCATTCAGAGAGAAAAGGAGTATGAGAAACTCGCCGCACAGTTAAATACCGAATACACCATTACAATAAAAGAGCAGGCAGTAGAGGGAAAGCAGCCCAAATGGGCAAACTGTTATGTCAAATTGGCGCCGCTTTCTGACAAGACTACTGCGAAAGAGTGGACGATCAGGCTGGACGATAAGGCAAACGGGCAGTTCAAATTCACTTTGCTTGCCCACGAAACAGCAGGATTTCCGATGAAGCTGGAATTCTATAAAACGCAAAAAGATTTGGAGGAGGGTAAGGTTGCGGCGAGCACAAAGCTAAAACCGTTTACAAGCACCGAAAAAACCTTTACCATTAAAGCCCAGGCCGAAAAGGTTGACTATTCAGGAACCTTCACAGGTGTGCTTCATGTTGCAGAAACAGGCAAGGATATTAATGTGACAACTGTAGTCACATTTGAAAAGGACTTTGGAGATGGCTCCTACTATAAAATAGTATGCTCAAATGATGAAACCGGGAGTACCTACATAAATGGCAGCTATTTTGTACGGTGGTCGACAGGCGAGGCAAATATCGCGGGAGTAAAGCTTGTGTTTACCGCTGACGGAACATCCTTCACCGCCTCCATGCGAGATTACAACGATAAAGAGTGGGGCACGATGACCTGTCAAAGGTAAAAACATGGGGCAATCCGGTACAATTTTTTGCCCGTGCCAACAAGTCCGCCGCGCTGTGCGAATCTGACTATGTGGGCGAGGAGACGATCATCTATCGTATCCTCGCCCTATCGTTTTACTGCTTATGGACCGATTCCCGTTTGGAGAATCCCTTTTAAGCGAATACTCATCAATCCTTCCATCTATATAAATTCCGTGAGACATTATTATTGACCTCTGAAAAATATTTTGGGGTCGCGATGCTTCGCACTCCGTATCCATGTCCCGCATGAGACGTTTGGGGCAGCCCGTCCTTCATAGCTATTTGCCCTTCATATGAGTTTTCAATGAAAATCAGCAGGTTGTTCCTATGTATCACAGTCCTGACCGATACCGTCCTGCGCTCCGGCTCAGGGCAGGCAGCGGCCGCCAAAACGGCATTTTCAAGGCCGTTGGAGAGCAGGGAGCAAAGCTCCGTGTCACTTACGGGGATAAAGCCCGGCAGCCTTGCTTCCACCTTCATCGAAACACCCATCTGTATCGCCTTATTGTAGAAGGTCGACAGAACCAGATTGACCGTTTCGTTCTCACAAAAACGGACCGGTGTGATGGCTTCTATATCAGATCGTACAGCTCTCAGGTAGTTTTTTATTTTTTCCATCTGGCCTTCGGAAGCCATGCCCTGCAACATGGCGATATGGTGGCGCATGTCGTGCCGATAAGCCGCGGCGGCTTCCTGCATCCGGCGCAGGGATTTAAGCTGCGAATGCGCGCCGTGGAGTTGGGCGGCCAGCATGTCCCGTTCCACCTGGGCCCGGGTCTGTTTTTGCATTTCAAAGTAGTACAGGACGATAAACACAAAATAAACGACCGATAAAACCGAAGGCATGAACTGGACGGCGCCTTGCGCACCCTGGTATACCCGGCATCAGAACATCCAAAAACAGCACGTCATAATTTTCCTTATCCAGGGAGGCAAGAAGCTCGGGGCGCTTTCAAAGCTGATATAGACAAGATGCGCCTTCCGCGAATTCCGATACGCTTCAACCAGCAAGGCGATTTGCAGCAAATCCTGACTGTCATCGTCACAAATGGCAATCCTCATATACCTACACCCCCCCCCGCAGGCTGATTATACATCCATTATACAGCCATATACCTTGTTCAGCAATCATACTGTTACCGTTCAGGGAGAAATCCGATACCATTCAGGCAAAAAACGTTTTTTTAAAATTATTTCCAATATACTTGCAAGTTAAGAGGTGATTTGCCATGCCTTCCATCATTGCCTATTTCGCCGCTGCCCAGGTGTTCAAGAACTTTGACAATACAGCGAAACAGGCAGTACCTGCCAGGGGAAGTCTTTAAATCTTCATAGCTTTATAAAACAAGCGCTGATTTTGTGATTCTACATGATTGAATAACAATATGAGTTGAATTAGCAAAAGAGTGGTATAAACTAATTATGAAATATAAATACTATCATAACTATCTTTCGGTCTTCAAGAGGCAAAAGCTAATGAGGACAGATGGGCCAGGTCTTAGCCCATTGAAAAATAACGACACTGCTTTAAAGGAGGAGTTATTACCATGCAAGGAAACCAAAAACTTATTGAGACGCTAAATGCTTTACTCGCAGACGAACTGGCGGCTATTAATCAGTACATCGTTCATGCGGAAATGTGCGAGGACTGGGGCTATGGTAAATTACATGAAGGCTTTGAGAAACGGTCCATAGAGGAAATGAAACATGCCGAACAACTAATTGGAAGGATCCTGTTTCTCGGTGGAACACCAATTGTTACCGAACTAAGTAAAATTCGTATTGGAAAGGACGTTCCAGCGCAGGTTGAATTTGACCGTGCAGCAGAGGAAGGTGCAATCAAAGCTTATAATGACGCCATAGCGCTTGCAAGCGAGGTGCGTGACCACGCAACAAGGGACATCCTCATAAAGATTCTAAAGGATGAGGACCGTCATATGGATGAACTTGAGGAGCTTCTGGATCAGATTGAGCAGATGACTTTACCCATATTCCTGGGAACTCAAGTCGGATGATTATCTTAACAGGCAGACTACAGTTAAAAGAGGCTATAGCAATTATAGCCTCTTTTTATGCGTGCCACTTATGCTCTCGCGGCGACCATCTGTCGAGAATTGGAAGATATGGCCACTGTTCTTTTTTGTAATACAATCAGCAGGCTTCGGCGGGACGTGAAAACGTACTGTTTGAATTAACAAGAATATATCAGGAAATGCCCGTATAAAAACAAGGGCGGTTATTGTCCGCCCTTGCTTGTTAATCATTAGTTATCGGTTTCTAACATATTCGCCGATTTTCTTGTCCATAACTGTTATGTGATTCGTAAGCCAGTTTATGACCATTTTATTGGCATTAAGTATAACCAAAATGCTGCCGCCTGTTTCCTCATAATCGCTTTTTAGTTTAGCCAGTTTCTCCACAAAGCTCGCATGAGCTTTCTTTTGGGCTTCAAGCTCGGGATAGCGAATTTCTACCATGAAAGCTTCTTCATCTTTAAAGTGCTTCTTTGTATATTCATCCAAAAAATCGAGCATTGTCTTAATGTATTCCTTGGCTCTCTTCTCTTTTCCGGCC
>JAAYTP010000082.1 GCA_012518025.1 Clostridiaceae bacterium | reverse complement strand
TGCGGCACCAACCATAATGAAGAACATTATCTGGTAGGCATAGCGGGGATCAGGGATGAACATAAGCTGGAGACCCAGAATTATCAGCCCATAGAAATACAGGTAAAACCCCCTGATGTTTTTGATGGAGTGCCATATCATACCGATGATGCCCCCATAGAGGATCTGGCTGTGAATTAATTCCTGGAATCTTTTCATTTCCGGAACCAGGTTGATCAGGTAGGGTGTTTGAAAGGTATACTGGGTCTTTCCCCAGGTAAACCATTTGATATAGAGCCATGGATCTGTTTTAAGACCTTCTATGATCCGCCGGATGCCCCACTCCCTCTGTGCATCGTTCACACCCTTTATGCTCTCGGGTATATCCTGAAAATAGTCCTGCCAGTAGGGGTAGGTGCCAGCAAGAAAAGCGTTGCCATCACCCTTGGCGGTAATGATCAGCGTTCCCAGAGAAACAATGTTCCTTATCCACCAGGGAGCCATAACCGCAACAAGTCCGGTCAACTGCAGGGCGAACGCCTTGCCGATTTTACCTATGGTAAAGGGCGCTGTCAGGGTATTTGGATCAGTATAATATGACAAGCCCTGCTTTTTCCTTCCGCTTATGAAAAGATAGATGAACGGCACAATGAACAGGGGCAGAAGGGTTGGCCGAACAAGGATATGCAACCCGAAAGCAATTCCCGACAGGAGGTGCAGGCTCTTCTTTCCTGTATCGAAGGCCAGTGCTGCAATATAGAAATAGATCAGCATGGTAAAGAGCCCCAGTCCCTCGGTAAGGATCAGGGTGCAGGACAGAACATAGGGAGGGTAGATTGCCACAAGCAAGGCGGTTAAAACCGCAGGAAGGTCTTTTTTGAAAATCCTCCGGACGGTTGCAAAGGCCAGCAGGGAGCTTAGGCTCCCGAAAACAGCCTGGATCAGGCGAACCGCTGTGATCTGGCGCCAGGGATCACCCAGCACCTTATAGACCAGGGTTAAAAAGAGGGGGTATCCCGGCATCACCCGGGCATTTGACACACCGGGGGATCCGCCGTAGGGATTGCCGTCATACCAGTAGCCGTAGATACCTGTATCGGCAAGCTGGTGGGACATGAGCCAATAGTTTTTGGCGTCCCCGGTAAGCCCCATATTATCCTTAAAACGTAAAAATGCCATGCCCCTTAAAATCAGGGCAAGCAGGAATATGCAAATCAGAATAGCCCACAGGTAAGGCTTGATCTTTCTTCTGTTTACCATGTCATCCTCCGGGCAAAGGTTTTATCGAGTACAGTACGGCAGTCTATGAGATTGCTTCGTCGACTTTGTCTCCTCGCAATGACAGAACGGAATGTCATCACGAGCAAAGCGTAGCGATCTATGAGATTGCTTCGTCGACTTTGTCTCCTCGCAATGACAGAACGGAATGTCATCACGACAACGCCAAATTCACATGTATAGTTTACCCTACTTTATTCCGGTTGGCATCCTTTTTATCTCAGACGCTCCAAGGCCGACCAGTATTATAAACAACGGCACCGCCGGCAGGTGGTACCTTGGCTGAACCTCCAGAAAGCTATAGGCCAGAAACATCGCACCGATAATGAGCCAGAACAGGGCAGGCTCCTTGATCTTTCTTCTGTATGCAAAATAGCATCCTGAAACCGTCATAAGGAGAACCACCAGATAATAGAACTGGGAGAGCGCATAGAAGAACCTGGGATGGAGTTTGATGGCCTCTTCAAGCCTTTTGCCGCTATCTGCCGAAATGATGCTCCAGTAATAGCCGTAGTTCTCCTGTCCCCACTGAAAGTGCACCTTTTTCACCATCAGCTTCAAAAAGCGGATCGGGTCCTCCTTTATCCTCTGTATAGCAAGCTCTTTTGCCTCACTGTGAACCCTGTCAAAATCGAAATCGTATTTAGCGATGATGCTGAAATCTTCCTGATTGAACATGCCGTTGGCTTCATAGTTGGTTCCCACCAGGAAGTTATAGCCCGATCCGGATCGGGTGATATCGATACCGGAGAGATTTTTAATGGGAAGGCTTATCAGCTTCAGGGACACAAAATAGGTGAGAGCCACCAAAAGGATGCAGAGTCCTTTTTTCGCAAGATCCCTAGCCTTTGACCTATGGCAGGACGTGAAAAAAAGGATGTACACGGCGGCTGCGGGGATTAGAACCATGGCCATGGGGCGCATGGCCTGGGCAAGGGCTGTGAGGGCGCCAGCTAAAACAAGCATGGCATAGCCTTTTGTGCTTTCGTTATAGTGCTTGAAAAAAAGGATTAAAACATAGATTGCGGCAAGAAACGGCACCATAAAGCTGTTTTCTGCCGCCACCACCGAGCAGTACATGATCTGCGCCGGCCATAGGGCAAAGAACAGGGCTGCCGGCCGAGCCGATTCCTGTCTGATTTCCCGGGCAATAAGGTAGACAAAAAGAACCTGTATCAAGGATAAAAACACATTGAAGAGTTGAACCACAAGGGGGTCAGAACCAAAAAGCGCATAGAGCCCACCCACCAAAAACCCAAATCCGAACTTGAAGGGAAAACAGGCATAAAAGTCCACATAATTTGTGAAATCGCCCTGAGTGACGGCGACGCCGTAATTATGCATATGAAGAAAATCCGAGAAGGGCGCCGTGCCAACGGCGAATACCCAAAACAGCCGGGGAGCCAGGGTAAGGACGACGGCCAGCAGGGCAAAGGCGCGGCCGGATATACCGTTTCCCCAATCGAGTCTTCTTCCTGCCAGGATCAGGGCAGCTATCAGCACCAGTGATACAGCTAAGAAGATCAGCTTTCCGTAAGTAAAGATATTGGCATAGGATTTAACGGCAAATAGCCCGATGATAAGCAGAATGCCAATAACACCGACGGTCAGGAATGCATATAAGAATCTTGACAGCTTGCTTGACTGCACCGGTTCCACCTCATAGCTTCTTCTGGTTGAGCGCTTCGACTATGGAATCCATCTGGTTCATGATATGATTTTCGGAGAGTTCTGCAGCCAGTTCATCTTTTCCTTCCTTGAGAGCGTTCAATATTTGCTGGTGCTCCTGCTCCACATGCTCGGCGATATTCATGTCCCGCAGGTAGATCACCCGGAACCGGTAGATATGCTCCCTCAGGGAGGATAAAACGCCAATGAGCCGTGAATTTCCGGAAGCGGCATATATGGCGTCATGGAATTCTATATCCTTTCGAACCGCGCCCTCAATGTTTTCCTTTTCAATGCAGGCGACAAACTGCTTGTGTATGGATTCAAGAGCACGAATCTGCTGGGGTTTCACACGTTTTGCAGCAAGGCGTGTAGCCAGCTTGTCAAGAGCCCCTCTCACTTCCAACACGTCAATGATATCTTTGGAGGAAAGCTCGGAAACATGTGTCCCTTTACGGGGTACCATGTTAACCAGGCCTTCGGCCTCCAGTCTTCGTATGGCCTCACGCACCGGGGTACGGCTGACTCCCATCTGCTCGGCCAGTGCAACCTCCATCAGCCTCTCTCCCGGCTTGATGTCACCGCTAATAATTGCTTTCCTCAGAGTCTCGAATATCACGTCACGCAAAGGCTGATAACTGTCCAGTTTAAGCTTTGGTACCTTAACCATGCTACTCGACCTCTCTTCCAATAGTCTCAGTGTAAAAAACATCTCTATATCTGCTGCGGAACCGCTCAAAGGCTTTTCCCGCCAGTGTGTCATCATCAAACAGCCCGAACACGGCAGAACCACTGCCGCTCATCCTGCTTCCCAGGGCACCAAGCTTTAAAAATTCATCAATGATACGGGAGATCTCCCCATGAGCCTTCACCGTCACGCTTTCTAAAACATTACGCATTCCCCGGGCAAGGGACAGGACATCCATCTCCTCAATGGCGGCAATAAGGTTAAGGGTATTTGGCCTCTCCCCCAGTTCATCAAGGTTCAGGTTTTTGTATACCCAGCGTGTTGAAACCGGAAAAGAGGGCTTGACCACTATCACACGGACTCCGGCAAAATCAGGAAGTGGTACCAGTTCATCACCGATACCCCTGGCCAGTGCCGTTCCCCCGCGCAGGCAGAAGGGCACGTCTGCACCTATCCTTCGGGCGATATCCACTAGTTTTACCTCGCTGAAAGGCTCTCCATACAGCCTGTTCATAGCCTTGAGAACACCTGCGGCATTGGTGCTTCCCCCAGCAAGACCTGCAGAAACAGGAATACTCTTTTCCAAAACAATCCTGACTCCGCCATTTTCCGGATACTCGGCCATAAATGCTGCCGCAGCTTTCCATGCTATATTTCTGGAATCGTTGGGTGTATGGGGAAAATCACATTGAATTGACAGACCGCTCCTGCGCTTTTCGACAGTCACCAAGTCATAGAGCGAAATGGACTGCATTATCATCTCCAGATTATGATACCCGTCTTGCCGTTTTCCGGTGACATCCAGAGACAGGTTGATTTTTGCAGGGGTCTTTACAGTGATTTCCTTCATACTTCCTCCTCGATCCGCATAGCCATAGACGTTTCCTATTTCAAGATCGCTTGCTCCGGATAGGAACAGAACCCCTCAAATGAAATTTCTGACTGGATTCCTCAAATCTGTTTACGGTATATTATATACAAAAAACATAAATTGAGCAATAAAATTCTGAAAAACCCACATGGAATCAACAAAACATCGCTGCCTGAAACACTGTATTTAAAGGCATTTGAGAAGCCGTTCAAAAAGTAATAAAATGTGTCCGATCCCGAAAGCCCGGACACATTAACCACTCAAAAAAATACATTTTATCCCGCTATGGTGCTTTATCCCATGATAAACATTTTTTTGCCTGTTTCCAAAATGTCTTCCGGGCCCATGTTGTTGTCACGAGCCAGATTCTCCAGGGGGATCCTGTAGTGTTTGGCAACACTCCACAGGGTGTCTCCGGGCTGAGCAAAGTACAGCAGGATTGGGGCTTTTCTGCCCGCTGTTTCCCGCTTTATCTCCTCAATGGATTCGATACAGGCATAGCTTGAGCATTTGCACAGTCTTAGCCTGATGCTGATCTTCACGCTGATATCCAGAGAGTCGTTGCTGATAATCTCAAAGCTTGAATCCTCGATGAAGCAATCGGCCTCTGTCACCTGCCAGTTCTCACCGTCTGGAAGCGGTAGCGCACGGGTAAAGGGTATCTCCACAGTCTGGCTCCGGGTATCCTTGGCTTTTCGGTCGCCCAGATAGACCACATCCACTCCCACATTGCCCTGAACATTGATATGGTTGTCGCTTATATTGGACAGGACGCTTTTTTTGCCCACAGCCACCATATAGATTTCATCGAGGCTTCCATTGTCCGAATCAAGGCGGATATGGGTATTGGCCTCGAGATTTTCCACAAGCTCCCTCTCATCGGTTACTATATCCAATGGCGCCTTGTTGAGATTTATGATGGTGTCAAGGCTGTAAGCATCATCCACAACCATTTGTTCCTCATGCCGGACAGCCTGGGCATTAACATCAACCTCCATGGAGATGGAAACCTGGGTATAGATACCGTCCGAATCCTCCTGGGGCTCAACCTCCCAGTTTTTCAGCGCTGTGGATGCCAAAACAATGTTTTCGCCTCCCGGGTCGATCCCCGTATTCATCTTCACCGGAAATTCCAGCACCACCGACTCAACAGAGTCCTCGGCCATATCGCCCCTGTACAACATGTTTAAAGTGCCCTTGCATTCAAGGCAGGCCTCGTCTTCCTTATATCCCACTTGAGGATTTCCCAGGTTCACCTTTGCGTATAATATCTCGCCGATGGCCGGGCTGCCATGGGGTAGTGCCAGTGTTTGGTTTACCCTGGTCACAGAATCAAGATTGTCCTTTAAGGATACCACGTTGATTGGCATACTTTTGACAAATACGTTTTCTCCCTCTATTTCCCGGCTCAGGTCGCTATTCATGATCTCAAAGAACCTGCAGATCAGGGATGTCACGGACCGGCCCACGATCTTTCTACCGTTGACCGCACCCGCCTCGGTGTGCTGGCATCTGCAGCCTGCCACAACCCCGATCTCGGCATCGGTCTTGGGCTTCTGGCAGGATACAGACCAGGGGAAACGGCTGGTGATGGATTCCAGGCGGCTGTCCGGGGTGTCGGATACATATAGGATCCGGTATTTGATCTCTCCGCTTACCTCCAGCATCCTGCCCGTTTTCTCAACCCCGGTCACAAAGCACTCGGCGTTCACCACGAGAAGGGATTTAACGTCCGGTTTGCTGTCCGGAACTATGATACTGTTTTCAAACAGCTCTTCGGTCTCCCTTATTTCAATGGTCCTGTATGTGCGTACTGGCTTTTTTATCAACTCCATCTGTATTCACAGACCTCCTCTTATACCCATACCCTTCATACCTAAAGATATGCCGCCTTCGAAAAATGTATGACAGGCAGTATGGAATTGAGCATGAAGGAATTTCATAC
>JAAYTP010000081.1 GCA_012518025.1 Clostridiaceae bacterium | reverse complement strand
TCTACCCCGGCAAGCCTCATGCCTGTCTTGGTATCAACATTGTCACTTATAAGAAACATTCTCATTAATAAACACCATGCCTTACTGATGTACACATCCTGCTTAGATCCTTTTTCCAAAAAAATCAGGCATTGAGGATCATTATGGAGATAATCAGACCATAGATGGCAATACCCTCCGCAAGACCCACAAACACAAGGGCCTTACCAAGTATCTTGGGATCCTCGCTCAAAGCGCCAAGGGCAGCCGAACCTGTTGCCGATACAGCGATACCGGCTCCTATGCCGGCCAGACCGGTGGACAGGGCTGCTGCAATATATCTCAACCCATCCGAGGAGGCAGCGGCTACAGCCGCAGTTTCAGTTGATGCAGCATTCGCCGTGACACCACCAAAAAGAATGAATATGAAAGCGGCTGCAACCAAGGTGAATAACGTGCTGACATGAAATCTTAAGATCTTCCTTACCCTTCCACCCTCTATTCCTCTGAGGATGCATTTCACGCCAATACCTACCATACTGAGACAAAGTGCAACAGCTAATACAACAAAGAATTCCATAGTAAACAACCTCCACTGTGATTTATCTTATTCCGATTTTTGATCAAAACTGCACGCATCGCAGTATAATCCTTGCTAACCTGCCCGGAGGGCTCTATTGAATCAGTCATCAGCTACCCTGACAGGCTTGAACTCATGACCCTCACCAGCGTAGAAGCGCCCAAACATCTCATAATACTCAAGACGCAGGCACTGGATCCCTACAATCAGACCCTCCAAAACAATGGTGAGAAGATTTCCTATGATCACCACAATAATCCCGCCAATACCCGACATCATACTGGCAAGCGACCAGACCGCCAGGGAAAGCCCTGCATGGTTGAGGGCAAAGGCACCAACACGCAGAAAGGACAGGGTTCCGCTGAAGAAGTTCAGCACGGTTTCAAAAATCTCAAAGGATGATTCCACAAAATACATGCCTTTTTCACGGGGCATGATGCGTTCCCTGCGCCTTAGCAGGTTTTCCAGAGGCTCCCTGAATATAAGCATGATCATGGGTATGATTATGACCACCACCACGGCGGCTGTGGTTAGCACAACCCGTCCGGCCAGAAGCGAGAGGATCACGCAGACTATGACTCCCCCATAGAAGAGCAACCCTGCAATACCGTTCTTGTCAAAAATCATACGTCCCCAGTCCTTGGCACGGAAGCTGTTGATTATATTGGCAATAATGGAGATGAGTATGATAATAGCACCATAAGCAGCCGATATGACCAGGATGTTCATAATGCTGTTTTTGTCATGTAACGGGCTCATGAAAATAGGCCGGATAATCTCCTCATTACCAAAGACGCTGCCATACAGGAAGCCAAAAATGGTTGAGGAAACCCCAAGCCAGATGAGCATACCGGTGGATAACATCTTCCTGGCGAAAAACAGGTATGCACCCACAAGAGCTATCACCAAGCCCTGCCCCACATCCCCAAACATGAAACCGAACATGAGAACATAGGTTAAGGCCAGAAGTTTGGTGGGATCCACTTCCTTGGACGAGGGAAGACCATAAAGGGTTACAAAGGATTCAAAGTGCTTGAATATCCCCTTGTTCTTGATCAGCGTGGGTGGTGTGGAAGTCATAACATATTCAGGATCCTCGCTGGACAGAACAATGTTGTCAATAGATTCTATCTTTTCTTCAAAAGCAGCAAATTCTTTGTACGGAAGCCACCCAACAAGTACAAATGTATCTCCAATATATGATGCAAGCGATTTGACCTCATTTATCTTTGCACGGTAGAGTACTATTGTATAGAGTTTTGAAAAGCGTGCGCGCCCCTCATCAATGAAGCTCTTCAAATCACTTTCCTCATACTTCATCCTTTCCCTCAATTCCTGAATCTCAGACGACAGCTTCTTCAGGGCAAGTTTGGGTATACCATGAACCTGTTCTGAGATTTTAATCCTTTCGAAACCAAGGGCAGAAAAGACATTATCGATGACCGGACCTACCTGGGTCGGCATGAAATAGGAAAGCCATACTACGTCGTCCTCCTCGGATACAGGCACGTATATCACGTCCAGTTCATCCAGGTAATCCTTCTTTTTTTCCAGGTTTTCTTTTGGCATGGAACCAAAGCGGAATTTCATAAAGCTGAAGCTGAACATCTCATGAATATCCACTTCAAGCTGCGAAATGGGCTGAATCTGCTTGATGATCTGCTCCCGCTCCCTGATCTCGGTCTTCAGGTTTGCCATGGCCGATTTATGCTCGTCGAACCGTTTTTCCAGGGTTTCTATAAAGGAATTCATCTCTCCGATATCAAAATCCCCAAGAACCTCCCTGGCCAGACTGTCCTGATCAAAGGTTTCCACCTTTGCCCCAATTTTCTCATTCAGGATCTGCATACGCTTCTTCAAGCGATCATAGGTAGAATCCTCCTCAAAAGGAACCAGCCCATGAGTTCGGATGGTCTTGTAGGATGGCTCGATCTGAATGTCTTTGTTGATAATATTCTCCAGAACAAAACCATCAAACATCCGAACCGGCCCCATGATATTAATATACTTCATTCGGACAACAGCCATAAAGCCTCACACTTCCCTTCCTTAGGAGTCAAACCTGATGCCTGTGATAAACTTCCGGATCTCTTCCGGAGCTAGTTTATATCTGATTCCCTCGATGACGGAAATAATATTGTTCAGTTCAAATTCCTTCAGTTTTAAATAGGATATGATGCACGCAACCGAGAAGGGCTGCTGAACAAACCGCTTTCTGTGAAGTTGATACAGAAAATCACCATAGCGACGTTCGAAAGCCCCAGGCCCCTCATCGTTAAAGAAACTGGCATACGGCGTTCTGTCAAGCACCTGACGAAACTCATCCATGCTTTTGGCAGAAATCAGGTCATTAATAACTGCGTGCTTGATCCTGTAACAGGAAGGAATTATATAGGTTTGGATCAGCTCCTTATCAAAGCTGTAGTACCTCCTAATCCTGTATATCCAAAAGATATTGAATACATCGATCTCAATACCATTGAATTCCAAAGCGATTTGCTTGTCGTTTCCGTACAGCAGTTCTGAAGACAGATCCTGAACCTTTCTGAAATAGTATAGATCCAGAGCCATCTCCAGATGAAAAAGCCGGGTATCCTGATTCATGGGAGCATAGGGCCGTAAAACCTCGGCATAATCTGTTCCCTTAAGGCCGGCGAGGAATTCTTCAAGGCTTTTGGATAACGCCAGCTTTGGAATATCCAGATCATCGTATCTCGACAGAAACGGAAGGGACTCCTCCAGAACAGACGGGTCGACATTCCCGGCTTCAAAAAGCCTTAAAAGCAGCTTAATATTTTCAATCTCCATCTTAAGATAGAGAAGGTTAATAAACGCCTTTTGATTGCCGCTGGAAAAACGCATGAGTTTTTCATAATCATTTATATATTTCAGCTTGAGAATATTCTCAAGCTGTCCTCTGTGAATTTCTGCCTCATTGATGTCTTCCAGGACTGAAGAGTAATGAGTATTATATTTTAAATAAGCCGCGACCTCGCTCACGCTCCCCTTCTGCATGATTTCCTCATAATCATACGGTTTGAGAAGCCTTCCGGCCATGGCTCGTGTTTTTCCGGACACAGCGCCGTACTTAATCGACGAAAGCAGCATTATTCACCTCTGATAATCCGGCTGAATATTTCATCTTCCCATTGTTGTTGGTTTTGTTCCGCGTTCTCTTCCATCAAGCGCATTTTAAGGGCAGTATCCTCGTAGATGCGTATGATCCTGTCCTCCTTGTCCCTGATGCTCTTTGACTGAATCTGTTTAATTTTGATTTCAGCCATCTCCAGGATTTGGGCCTCCATCATCCGACATTCTTCCAGACCGGACTGAAGGATCTTTTCGGCTTCAGTCTCACCCAGGCTGATCTGATTCTGGGCATTATGTTCCAGATCAATTATGCGCTTAATAATATCTTCCATAGCACCATTCATACCTTATGCCTTCTTTTTTTAGTGATTAATTTAAAGACTATACATATTATGATCTGTTTAAACAAATATCATCTGCCAGTACATTATATCATATACACAAAGTCCCGTTAATATTGTTTAATATACAATATGGAGGCTTTTTTAACGATTTTGTCGGTCATAAAGTACAG